>JBEBWN010000077.1:0-13117 GCA_040392235.1 Taibaiella helva
GCTTCCAGTTCGTATACGTAGACACCCAGGGGTTGAGGAGTTCCTTTATAGCGGCCATCCCAACCAGCATTGATATCGCTGCTTTCATATACCTTCAGGCCCCAGCGATTATATATATTAAAATGCTTCAACTCAGCTATGCCTCTTTGCGCAGGTTTGAACAAATGGTTAGAACCGGTGCTTTGCGGAGCGAAGACATTGGGCATATCCATTACAGTACAGTTTACCAGGATATCTATAGAATCGCGGAAGCTGCAACCCTGCTCTGTTGTAGCGGTTACATAGTACCGGGTACGAACTTCGGGCGATACCCAGGGATCAGATATTCGGGTATCGCTGATACCCGAATGGGGGAACCATTCGAAATAATAGGCATTGGTCTGCGGTTCTATATGATAGCGCTCGCCGGAATAAATAGCCACGGAATCGGGAATTTGGATTATTGCTGCCGGCCAGATATCTATACGCACCTGCTGGCTGTCGCGGCAGCCATGCTGATCCCATATGTATACGGTATACACGGTAGGGGTAAGCGGGTTAGCAACCGGGGTGGCAATACTGCTGTCGCTAAGCCCTTGGGCGGGTGTCCAGCTATAACGGCTACCGCCGCTGGCCCATAGGGTAACGTTGCCCGGCAGGCAATAGCTGGTATCGGGAATGGCATCGCCAAAGCCGCCCGGTATTACCGTAAGCCGCAGGCTGTCTCCACCGGTACAGCCAATAGGGCTACGCACGGTTAAACTGTATACCCCGCTGCTATCGGCTGTAAAGCGGGCATTAGGCCCCTCGGCATACTGCAACTTTTCCGCCGGCTGCCAGCTGTAACTATAATCGCGGTTAAAAGGGAAGATATGGGCCTCCAGAGGTACCTGGTCGCCCTGGCAGACCACTTTATCCGGGCCGACATCCACCCTTGGAAATTTTTCCATACCCACCGCTATTTGCACGGTAGTATCGATACAGGTCCTGTAGGATGCCGTAAGTGTATAGATATTAGGTTCGTTAATGGTAATAACGGGTTCGGCTACGGTAGAATCGCTTACACCGGTAGAGGGCGTCCATTGGTAACGGTAACCCGGGGTACCGTCTATGGCTATATGTAGAGCCGTACCTTCACAAACAGTGGTATCGCTGTTTAGTATACGCAATACCCGGGGCGAAAGATCGATGATAACGGTATCTATGGTACTGAAACCGCAGATACCCTCCACTGTATCGGTTACGCGCACATAGTATACGAGGTTAACATTAGGGTCGACGGTAATGGTACTGCTGTCGGGCGCGGTGAGTATGCCTCCGGGCGGGCCCCACTGGATACGGGTATAGATACTGGGGTTCAGCAGCTCAACCGACAAATCGGTACGGGCCGTAGCCTGGCAGAATAAGGTATCACGGGTACTGATCTCGGGTGTTTGCACATACATTACATCAATGGTGCGGTAGGAGGTATCGAACTGGTTGCAGGAAGTATCGTTCTGTACGTAAAGAGCCACCTGGTATCGACCTTCTTTGGTATAAGTATGCTGCGGATTAGCTTCTGTGCTTAAAGGGCTGCCATCGCCGAAATTCCAGGTAAAGTTGCTGGACAGCACGGAAGTATTTACAAACTGAACGGAATAAGGTGCACAACCGGAATCTTTCTGCCCGTCGCCCAGCTGGAAGCGGGACAAGGAAATGGAAGACTCGAAGTCAAACTTAAAGCTCAGGTTATCCAGGCCCGTATTCCGTTTCTTGGGAAATACCGAATGATCGGTAATGGGAAAACGGTCGGAAGAAGAACATACGGATTGGTAAACAATACCCAATGGATCGAAACGGTGTATACCGGTATGACTATGCCCTTCGCCAAAATAGGAAGCATATTTATATCCCTCAAAGCCGGGGTTGAACACGCAGAACCAGAACCCGCCGGTGGTGGACTGGTAAGCGTCGGGCGTAGTAGGTAACCCCGATGCCGCGCTGAAACCGGATACGTAAATATTTCCGCAAATATCGTAGAGGAAGGCGGCCGGTATGAAGCGGGTGGCCGTCTGCGGGTTGCCCACCCGTGTGCTGAGCATAGAGCGGCTGAGGTCGGCCGAAAGCTTATCGATATAAATATCCCCGCCAGCCAGGCTGGTAACGCCCGGCGTTATGGGATATTCGCCTGTAGTGAGGCCCAGCACATATACATTATCGTCTTGGTCTACCTGTATTCGGTAGGCATGGTCGTAATTGGTAGTGCCAATATAGGTACTGCGGAGCAGGCCGCCGCTTTGGGGATCCAATATGCAGACGAAACCATCCTCACCCCCTATAGCCGACTGGCGCATAGCTCCGGTCGTAGTCGGGAAATCGGAGCTGTTGGTGCCGCCGCAAACCACTACTTTGCCATCGTGATTGAAGATAATGTTATAGCAATGGTCGGCATTTTTGCCGCCCAGGTAGGTTCCATACAGCAACCGGGAACAATCGGGCGACACCTGGAATACAATACCGTCGGCCCCGCCGGAAAAGGTGGAACGGAAAGCATTGGAAGTGGTCGGAAAATCATTGGCCGTAGTACTGGATGCCACCCATATATTACCCTCTTTATCGAGCGTAACCTCCAGGGGGCTCATAGTAACATTGGTATTAGCCAGCGCCGTAAGACCGGTACCAGTGCCCATATACGTAGCGCCCAGCAGGCGCGAACCGGTTGGGTCGAAGCGGGCAATAAAAATATCCTGTATACGACCAAAGGTACTGTCGTAGCAACCTGTGGTAAAGGGCAGGTTATTGGAATTGGTATAACCCACCACCACCAGTTCGTCTTTGTCGTTAGCGATCATAGCATTCACTACATCCATACCCGAGCCACCATAGTAGGTAGAATAGAGTAAAGCCCGGCCATCGGCGCTGTACTTATTGATACCGACATCAATTCCACCTGCCCCTCTCTCCTGGAAGGAGCCGGTCTGGGTAGGCCAACCGGGGGTGGAAGCATAAGCACCGGGATAAAGGTTGCCGCTTTTATCGTATGTAGTGGCATAGCTCAGATGGCTGCTGCCTTCGGCTCCGCTATAAGTAGAGAACACCAAGATGGGGTCGATAATAAGGGGATATTGTTTGTTATAAGGTTCCAACAACTGGTAGCTCAGATAACCGTTAGATAGCTGATAACGACTGCGGACGGGCATTTCCCGGCCGTTAATCAGTTGGTATACATAGGGCGCCTGCTCCTCCAACTCGTTGACAGAGGTCTTTATCTTTAGGTGCCCCTCTTTGGTCAGCTCGGGTACCACCCCCTCAAAGGACAATACGATCTGTGCCGGATCGGCTCCGGGAGCCACAATAAAATCATACTTCAGACTTCTTTCATGGCTATAAACCGCCAGATCGATGCCTTTATAAATATTTTGTTGTGCTATCTTTTCATACAATCCTACATGGCCGGCCCAGTTAGCAGGGTTGTTGCCCAGGAAGTAGTTGTGGTAATAAGGCTTTTGCCCTTCGGTATGGTAGGCATCGGGCCGGCGGGCGCCCACAAAGTTGACTTTATAAGCATGGTAGCGCATGATCTCCTGCTGCACATCCCGGGGCGGCAAACCCTGTTGCATGCGGCCACAGGTCATGGCCTCAATGCGTTTCCGGTCTTCTTCATGCTCAAAATTGTACACAAAACCCTGGTCGGTAAGGAAAAAAGCCCCATAAGGTATATCGGCTTTAAAACGCACTTCCGGCGCCCATTGACCTTTATTCTCAATAAAACTCAAACCGGAGGCACCTCCACCGCCGGTATGCCCGTAACCGGTTAAGCCGCAGCAGATAATGAATCCTATTAAAGCACTTATAAAACCTGTAAAGCCTCTGCCTTTCATTGCATTATTTTATATTATCAGTATCTGGTATCTGGTACATACTACATAAAAGATGGTACCAAGACAGTACACCTCTTAACAAAAATACAACAAACCCTGCACAATATACAGAAGAATAATGGCCGGTCACAGGGCTAAACCGTATTTTTTTTGAATATAAACTGTTTTAATCAATGCATCTGCCTAAACCAGGGATATTGTGATTATTTTAAGTAAGAATACTGCGGATAGATATAACAGATCCGCCTGGTTTGCTTTATAGGTTTCCTTTAAAGTTTGCTGAAGGCGATACAATAATCTAGCAAGCCTTGCAGAAGCCAGTATGTAAAATGAGTCGGAAGATGCGAACGCTATAGTATGAAAAGTATGTAAATATTCCCGGCGAGTGCTGCACTGTAGCGCCTTCTTTGCGCCTCTGCCAGAAAAAAACTTTGAAAAA
Organism: Taibaiella helva; assembly: GCA_040392235.1. Classification (GTDB taxonomy): domain Bacteria; phylum Bacteroidota; class Bacteroidia; order Chitinophagales; family Chitinophagaceae; genus Taibaiella; species Taibaiella helvus_A. The sequence goes on from JBEBWN010000077.1 coordinate 4,279, forward strand.
AATGCGTGGAATAGCGCCAGGATCTTAATTTAGTCCGTAATAAATGGTTCAGATCGAGCAAGAAGAAGAGTCCTTACCCTTTGTCACCCAACCGGCTTAGGCTCTTTATAGTTCAAAATAATCTGGAGACATCAATAAAGCAATGAACTATTAAACATGGAGATATGGCAAGGATAGTTGCAGCAATAAATATGACGCTTGATGGTTTTTGCGACCATACGGTAATTATCCCGGATGAAGCGATACATTACATTATGCGGAACTTCTGGACAACAACCTGTTGCCACTTTTGGGTTTTGCCTTTTAGCCTTTGACTTAACAATAGATTGTTTATGCACAAAATTTTGATATTGGCTTTGGCACTTTCTTGCAACAATACCCGGGCGCAAACGGCTGCAATTATCCTGAAGGACTCACTGCTCATCGAAGACACCTATTATGTCCTGGAAGAAGTGCAGCTGAAGGAGGAAGAGGACACAGCTTCGATAGATATCTACAGAAAGATCCGGAATACCTATGGCATCCTGAACAACCTTATCCCGGCATCGCCCAAAGAAAGACTTCAGGCAAAAAAAGACACGCTAGCCGCCCTGGTGGCCGACAATGCGCTAAAAGAAGCAGGCTATGGTTTTGAGCACTACGAATTGCTTTACGACCGGAAAGGGATATGGAACCTGTCTGTGGCCATCCAGTCTTACGGATCACCTTTTGAAGCAAAGCGATATTTCTGCTTCGACCTTGTGTCGGGGAAAGAAATAGGGAAATCGTTGTTTATGCACCAGAGCCGGCTTACAAAAGAAGTAGCAGCCAGATTAGCCCCACAGGAAAAAAACATTACCATTACCACGGAGGATCTTAGTGAATTCGAAATTATAGGGGGGCATAACGGAACACTGAAGGGCGTCCAATTTTCCGTCACAGACCGGCAACATTACCGCAACAGTGGCTACGAAATGGTTGAAGTATATTTTAGCCGCGCAGAGATAATGCCCTACCTGGCGCCGGAATACCAAAAACGCCTGCTAATCCCCTAGCTTTTTGCCAGCGGACATTATAATGCAGAGGAAGGTATCGTCAATTTTTACGGGCCTGTTCCTGCCTCTCTCTTTTCCCGGCTCTTATTTTTTCATTAGTTTTCTCAACAAGAGCGCTACAAACAAGTATCGTTACCTAAAATTGCTGCTGACGACATTAAGCCTGATCATGATGTTCTACACATTTGTGCTGGACACAGCGATCGCCATCTTCTATTTTCCGGCCCCTTATAAAGACTACCGTTCCACCCTACTGGATATAGCAGCCTATATACCTTTCCGGCTTATCAGTATTTGCATTTTACGCATGATCCGAAAATTGTTTTGTTGTATTCGGTGTCTGTTATTATTTTTAGTGCCATCAATTTGTCACTATTAATATCATTTTATGGAGCGTGTGTTTATGATTGCCCAGTGTGTACAAACGCATGGAGCCCTTATTGCAGGGGTAATATATGCCTTTTATCTGGAGGAGATCAGCGGTGGCCGCTTAAGAATCAGCGCCATTTCGGGCCAAACAGAAACCTATGATTCTACATTGGACTTCCTCTGTAAATTTAAAGATGTAACCTCGCTGGGGGAAGTAGAAGACCAGGACGAAGTTGCCAGGCTGGCACAGGGGTATAAAGCGCTGGTTTATTGGAAACAAGAAAATTTGTGGGCATGAAACCCGGACGTCCAGAGCTGCGGCCGGATAGGATCGCAACTACATTTTCAATGTGGATACGCTACCGCAAAGAATGGTATACGCCCGAGGAGTTTTACACCAGGTATGGCGAAGGGAACAATATAGACCGTTTAGCCCTGGAATTTGTGAACCCGGTGCATTACCTTTCCAGGGGACGTAAAACCCTGCTGAACCGGATTAACTCGGACCTGGAAAAGAGCACCTTGCTTTCTCAATTTCAAAAGCTGTTCGCTTTTGAAGATAAGGTGCGGCAGTTTTACAAGCCGCATCACACCCTGTATACAGAGGAGCAGGCCCGGCAGGCCATTGACACCTACCGCGGGCGCAAAGCCTGGAGCAGCTTTTGACGCCTTGATTGAGTGACGGGCCTAGCGGCGTGGAAACATTTTTTTGCTTTGATGTCGACCGATTAAAGCGATCTATCCTGGCATGGAGGTCAAGCCAAAATTGATACATCCAATACCGCCCCGATCGACCACCGGGCCATTGTGATGCCCTTCGGCGAGGCTCTGGGTGACAATACATAGGGCAAAGGCAGGGAACGGAATACGATCATACCCGTCATGGGTACCGGAGCTTTCGCTTTTTGTAGCGCAGGGGAAAGCACATTCGAGCTATCCCGCCTGTTCTTACCCGACCCTACCTTTGCCGCAATGTGGTAGCTGTAAGCACGCTACCCATGCTCAGGGGATGCCTCCACAAGGTCGGCAGGACGTGTTGGTTGGGCGGTCCATCCGAAGGCCAAAGGTATACGCAGCTCATCGGGACACTGGGAAAGAGACAGCTTCATGCTACCCGTGACAACTTGAGTGAGCGACGTACCAGCTTATTTATCCTTACGGCCATGCCTTGTTTACAACCCTCTTCTCCTCCCGCGTCCTATCGACGGGTTTATTTTTTGCAAAAAACGATAGTATAATGGCGGGGGTGTCCAAGCGTTTAGAAAATAGGGGCATGGGTACAAACTCTTTTTGTCATTGGTAGCCCAGAAGCATGACGATGATCCCGGCCCTTGTGATGCCCTTCGGCGAGGCTCTGGGTGACAATACATAGGGCAAAGGCAGGGAACGGAATACGATCATATCCGTCATGGGTACCGGAGCTATCGCTGTTTGTAGCGAAGGGGAAAGCGCTTGGAGATATCCCGCCGGAGCTTGGCGGACCTGCTTTTGCTGCAATGTGGTAGTTGTAAGCATTCTACTCATCCTCAGGGGATGCCTCCACTACGGGCATGACGTGTTGATGGGGCGGTCCATCCGAAGGCCAAAGGCATACGCAGCTCATCAGGACACTGGGAAAGAGACAGCTTCATGCTACCCACGACAACTTGAGTGAGCAACATGCCGGCTTATTTGTTCTTACGGCCATGCCGTGTTTTACAACCCTTCTCCTTTTCCCGTGATGTCGACCGAAACTTTCGCTCCGCAAGGGCAGGCACCGCGGTGCACAGCCCTACCCTACCGGGCCCGGGTTGCTGCCCGGAGATGTATACCGGTGTGGGAGCGCGATTGGGCAACCAATTCAGCAGGCGTACCTTCGAACATCAGCTGCCCGCCCTTATGGCCGCCTTCGGGACCCATATCAATGATCCAGTCGGCATTCTTGATGACTTCCAGGTTATGCTCGATAACGATGACCGTGTTGCCCTTATCTACCAACCGGTTCATTAATTGGATCAACCTGCCCACATCCGACAGGTGCAGACCGGTGGTGGGCTCGTCCATGAGATATATGCTGCCCTTCTTATGAAGTTCGCTGGCTAATTTTATGCGCTGGCATTCTCCGCCCGACAAGGTACTCAAAGGCTGACCGAGGGTAAGGTATTCGAGACCCACCTCGGCCATAGCCTGTAGTTTTTTACTGATGTCTTTTGCAGTGAAAAAAGCGCTTGCCTCCTGCACCGTCATGGCCAGTACATCAGAAATAGATTTTCCCTGCAATTGGTACGCCAGTACCTCGTCCTTATATCGCTTTCCATCACAAACTTCGCAGGGCGTTTTTACCCCTTCCAGGAAAGCCAGGTCGGTATAAATCACGCCAGTACCCTGGCAATGAGCGCAGGCGCCCTTAGCGTTGAAAGAAAAAAGAGAAGCGTCCACTTTGTTGGCCGAAGCAAATGCCTTGCGAATCAGATCCATCGTTCCTGTATAGGTAGCGGGGTTAGAACGCGAAGAAGTGCCCACAGCCGATTGATCGATCACTACTGCCTGCGGATAGGCATTTAAAAAGGCATGATGCATTAGTGAGCTTTTCCCCGAACCGGCAACACCAGTTACGACGGTCAGTACACCGCGGGGAATATGGACATCGAAGCCCCGCAGGTTATTGGCAGCAGCGCCAATGACAGGAAGCTGCCCTTGGTGCGGCCGGCAAACCGTTTTCAAAGGAAGGTTTTGTTTCATATATTGGCCCGTTAAGGTATCGGAATGTAACAAACCTTCCAGGTTGCCTTCGTACATGATCTGCCCGCCCCGGCTACCGGCATGCGGCCCGACATCGACAATATGATCGGCAATGCGGATAACATCAGGGTCGTGTTCGACAACGAGAACGGTATTGCCTTTATCACGAAGTTTTTGCAAGAGTCCATTTAACCGGTACACATCCCTGGGATGAAGCCCTACGCTAGGCTCATCAAAAATATACAGGACATCGGTGAGGCTGCTGCCCAGGTGTTTCACCATTTTGACCCGCTGCGATTCACCGCCGGAGAGGGTATCGGTTTCCCGGTTCAGACTCAGGTATTCCAGGCCCATATCTGCGAGGTGTTGCAGGCGTTCGGTTAGCGTCTGGATCATTGGCAATGCCACCGCATTGTCAATTTGCTCCAGGAAGGGGATAAGCTCCCCTACTTCCATAGCAGATAATTCGGCGATATTGTATCCCTTGATCTTACAGGACAAGGCAGCCGGGTTGAGCCGGGCGCCCTGGCATTGCGGACAAGGCCCTTCCTGCAGGGAAGGCATAATCATTTTTTGTGTACGCTCTGAAAGGGTTTTGATGTCGCGGCGGATATAAGCCCGTTCGAACTTTTCGACTATCCCCATATAGGTAGCATTCATATTACCTTCGCCCAGCCTCAGTTTGAACTTACGCGGTTCGCTGTAGAGCAATAGATCTATTTCTTCCTTACTGTAGTCAGCCAGCTTCTTATCGGCATCAAAAAAGCCGCTGTGTATATACATATCCTTCTCCCAGGCCACAAAACCGGGAGCTTGAATAGCTCCCTCTTTCAGGGACTTGGAAAAGTCTACCAATTTGGAGACATCGAATCCCAGTTTACGGCCCCGGCCATTGCATGCCAGGCACATGCCCTGAGGATCGTTGAACGAAAAGGCGTTAGCGTAGCCTACATAGGGCTGGCCGATGCGGGAAAACAATAACCGGAGTACCGGCGAAATATCGGTTATGGTGCCCATCGTGGAATGCGAACCGCCGCCAAGGCGTTTCTGGTCGACTACGATGGCCATGTTCAATCTTTCGATTGCATCAGCGTCGGGTTGCGGGAATTTTGGAAGCAGGTTGCGGATAAACATGCTGAAATTCTCATACAACTGGCGTTGCGCCTCGGTGGCAATAGTATCAAAAACGATAGATGACTTACCGGACCCGGATACACCTGTAAAAATGTTGATCTTTCGTTTCGGCAGGCGGAGGCTGATATTTTTCAGGTTGTTTTCCCGGGCGCCCCGAATTTCAATATACTCTGGTGTCATAACCGGGTGTATTTTTTGGTGGACTGCAAATTATCAAAAAATCCTATAAACATTCGATCCCTTGGGTCGGTAAATGGGACCTAATATTTTGCTATAGCAATAAGCATTTTTAGGACAAAAACTGTGGTATCTCCGGCATGCAAAACACTTTTTACCCTGTATTTCGTCGGCAGCAACGAACGCGGCCGGTATACCGTCGAGGAACGGTCTCCGCTACAGCCATCCTTTTTCTCCCCTTGTGTATTAAACCGAACCGTTTTTTTTCTGTTAAGGCTATAACAAGCACCCGGAATGACCGGGCCTATTGTAAAGAAAAACAGGAAATTCTTGAAATTAAAATCGAATGAACCTTTTTGGCTGGTGAAGAATGGGTTGCTCCATACTTATCCTTCCTTGAACCGGCATATAGTTGCCGATATACTCATTGTCGGGGCCGGTATTACAGGTAGCCTTATAGCGCATGCCTGCATTGGCGAGGGGTATGACACCGTACTGATCGACCGCCGGGAAGTAGCCAATGGCAGTACATCAGCAACAACATCCATGCTGCAGTACGAAATAGATATCCCGCTTTTTAAACTGGAGCGGCAGATCGGTACGCAAGGAGCCCTTATTAGCTATAGGGCCTGCTTCGAGGCTATTGACCAGCTCCAGGCCATAGCAAAACGCATCCGCTCTTCCTGTGGTTTCAGAAAGAAGGACTCGCTATACTTTGCCAATAGCGTACGGAATGAACAATGGCTAAAAAAAGAGTATGAAGCCCGGAAGTATAGCCGGCTTCCCGTAGAATGGCTGACAGCGGCAGAAATACGGGCGCGTTATGACCTGCAAAAAACACGGGGAGGCATTCTGTCCCACCAGGCGGCCAGCATGGATGCTTTCCGGTTTACCCACGACCTGATTCATTATAATATACAGCATGGACTCCGGGTTTACGACAAGACAGGTATACGTAAAATAAGTTATAGGCCCAGGTCCGTAATCGTAACCACAGATTATGGCTATACGATTAAGGCAAAGAAAATCATCTATTGCAGTGGCTTCGAAAGCGCCGCAATGATAAAAGAACCTTTTGTAAAACTATTATCAACCTTTGCCATTGTGGGAGAGGCACAAACGGAAAAACGGGCACAACTGGATCATACCTTGTTCTGGAATACCGCCAGTCCTTACTTATATATGAGAACCACAGACGATAACCGCCTGTTGATCGGGGGCGGAGACTCGGACTTTTTAGACACGGCAAAGCGGGATGCTATGCTCGATACTAAACAACGGCAATTGGAACAGCAACTCCGCCGCCTGCTACCCCGGCAGGAATTCAGAACAGATTTTGTATGGGCCGGCACCTTTGGTGAAACCAAAGACGGTCTGCCCTACATCGGTAAACACCCCGGCTTTCCCCATTCTATTTTTGTATTGGGTTTCGGAGGCAATGGCATCACCTTTTCTGTGGCCGGCATGGATATGGTCCGCACCTTGTTGCACAACCAAAAGCATCCCCTTGACAAGTATTTTATGTTTGATAAAAAACGTTATTACTAGGTGGCTTTAATGCTTCGCTTTGACAACATACTGCAAAGGGCGGGAAGGACACGCAAACTGATCCGGACAGCCATAGTTTTCCTGCTCGCCCTGACAACCGGAACGCAAAAGAAACACTGTCCTGCCCTGTTAGCGAATAAGATCCACGGAGCCCTTTTCCTCTATGGGCGTATTGTCGTTGCATTTGGCAGTAAGGTGATAAAAGTAGGTGCCCATATCCACCGGCATACCCCTTGAAGTGCCGTTCCATTTATCGCTCCGGTTATAGGAAGAAAAAACAGGTGTGCCCCAGCGGTCAAAAATTTTAAGGCAATATCCATAAAGCTCATCGCCTATAAGTTCGGGACCAAATTCATCGTTATAACCGTCACCATTAGGACTAAAAGCATTGGGCACCCAGAAACGGCTTTTCCGTATATCGATCTGTACCGTTCGCCTTAGCGTATCGCAGCCCGAGCGGGCCCTTAGCGTGTCTGCAACGGTAGTGTTTGCGGTGTACACCCTATTTTTGTACGAAACCGATTGACAGCCTGTAAGGTTAAGCGTATCGGTCTGTACCGGCTGCAAAGTTAAATGCAGGGTTACCACGCTATCGCAGCCTATGGCATTGGGCGTAATATAAGTATATGTGCCGGATGATGTAATCTGGATGCCGTTCCATGTATAGGGAATCTGGGCATTGCAAATCATTTCCTCGACTACCGATGAAGACGGCTCTTTTATCGTTATCGCAGCAGAGGCATCAACGCGGTTTCCGCATTGATCTGTTACTACAACTGCATAATCTGTATTCTTTTGGGGCGATACCCAAATCCCTTTCGTCACCTGCTCTCCCGGCGTCCAGGCATAAGTATAAGGCGGCACACCGTACTCAGGCCGCGCTACCAGGTGCACCGAATCGCCCAGGCAATTCTGGTAGTCATCGCTCTCTCCCAGCGGGTAATTCAACTCGAGGGTCCTGCCTTCTATAACCACTATGAAAGGCAGGTAGTTCCACGCCACCGAAAAGTTGTTGCAGGCGGCGGCAGGGCCTGTGGTCCGGAAAAAATCCAGCACAACCGGCAATGGATACGATGCACATTGCGGTGCAGGATAGCACCCTTTTAAATCATCATGTATGGGTATAAACTCGGTGGTGTAGCACCTGTTGGGAATATTGCCGCCGGCCGTATCGTTTTCGCAACTGTAATAAGGTGTTGAGCAGGCTCCCCGGCCCGCTTTGTCTAAACGGACCTTCATGCCTACATGGTTTATGGCCAAGTTGGGATATTGAATAAAATTGATCTCATATCCAAAGTAAAATTTCAATCCCGTAATGGTAACGGCTTTAGGTACATCCACATAGTTGGTGTAGGAACACGGATCGGTCAGGCCCCCATTCTTTGTGCCCATAGTATAGGCTTTCAGCGTATCGGCCGCCTGCAACAAAGGATCAATAGTAAAAGGATAGGCCGAGGGGGACAGGTTTAAATAACTCCCCGCTACAATAAGATCCAGTTCGCGGGGCCCTTTTTTCCGGTAAGGAAAATGGACACGGCCATTAAATACGTCGTTGGCGGGGAATCCTATTGCAGGCCCAATATGGTATGCCGGTTTCCCACCCGGACTGTTGATGTTAAAGAGTATGGAAGGATCAGCGTTTTGCTCTTCTATCGTCATAGCCTTGTTCATTTCCAGTGCATCTCTTATGATCAGCTTTCCGGAACGGTATTGGGGCAAAGGATTCTTAATAACAAAGTCGGTTTTCACCTTACCTTGCATTATAGTCATGGTCACATCTATTCCTGGCCAGGCGTCCCGGATGTGGAGGCCGTTGTCGCCTGCAGTATACGTATTCCAATTGGCCTTACCCAGGT
>JBEBWN010000078.1:0-13090 GCA_040392235.1 Taibaiella helva
GGTCATATCCTTCCTGATGGCCAAATGGTTTTCTCCTATTTCACCCGACCTGAAAACACTGGCGGATCAAGGCAAAATATTCACCCGCGAGCATGACAAGAACCTCTTATCTTTATTACATACCGAGGAATTTATTGATAAGGAGTCGCAGGTTATTCACCTGGATGCGTCTTTGGAGCAGCTTTTGGCTTTGATAAAAAGCAGTAGAAAGAATGTGTTTGCGGTAATTGATAGCCAGGGTATACTGGCCGGGGTGCTTACAATGGATGATATGCGTAGCTTTTTATTTGACAAGAATACAGATCAGGCTACAAGGGTAAGGAATATAATGAAAATACCCCAGGCAACGGTTCGCCCGGACCAGGAAATGCAACAGGTCGTAAAGATTTTTGACGAGGCCAATATTTGGCAATTGCCTGTGGTGGATGAACAGGAACGTTTTTTAGGTTTTATATCTAAATCAACTATTTTAACACACTACCGGGAACTGTTGAAGCAATATTCGGAGTAGTATGCCTGCAACCATGAATAACCAGCGGCCTGTTTTACTATTGACTAAACAATAATTTTTTTAGCAGAAATATGCCCGCAACGTAGACACGAAGCGGGCTGGTGTATAGGTACCACCCAAAAGCAGGTAATTGAAAAAAGCAAAAATCGCCTGCTACAACCCGTATGCTGCCGGGTATATTTCATAAATAGTTTCTGATATATATTGAAAAGAGTGATTTAGCTGGTAGCCTCCGGATAGGCGGCTATGCTCTTGCAGGTATAAAAAACTGCCCGGAATATTGTTGGGAAAATGGATAGGTAGCCGGACCTCGACAGGCAGGCGGTTGAAATTATAAATGGCGCTTAAATCGGCATTTACTCTAGCCAGAAATAGAGAGGAACTATCGTTGGTCTTTTGATATTGTACCTTGTATTGTAGCCCTTCGATAACCGGAAATCCGAGGTCGTTTCGTCCGAAGAGTTTGGTGATGCCAGTGGCCTGATAAACAGTGTCGGGTAGGGCAGGCAGGTCGTTGGCAGACTGGTATGCCGCTGCTGACTTTTTTCCGTGTTCGTCGGTGTAGGCGAGGGTGTAGCTGCCGTTCGGTTTAGCCAGGATCCAGTCGATCATTTCGCCGCTGGTGCCATAAGCTTCACTCGTAAAGAGCCAATTGCCTGAACCGGGCTGACGGTAAACAGCTATAGCGCCGCTGTCGCTGCTGTGTTGAAAATGCCATACCCAGACTTCGGTAAAAATCTCTGCCTTACCGCTTGGGCTGGCTTGTGACGTTGCTGGATTCTGAAACATATTGAATAAAAGACAGGCTGTAACTATAAGCAAATTCATAGAATAACATTGAAAGTGTGTGACCAACTTTTAGCTGAGCCTTTTTATTGTTGATTTAACCTCAGGGGCATTTAGCCAGAATTTCTTTGGCTAAACCCATAGCCACCGATTTGTTGCGAGCAGAATCGTTACTGATGTCGATGCGAAGAGCAAACTGGACACCATTTTGCAAAATAACCAGCTCCTGAGTCCTGGTATTCCAGCGGGCAGCCTGCCCCAGACCTTCTAGTACTTGCCAGGCCTTAGCCACTTCTTTAAAAGCGTTCGTGAGCACATTGGTGGTCTTACGGGTTTGTTCCTCGCTCAGGCCTTCCCGTTTTAATTTGTCTAAGGCTTTATCGGCATCTTTATCGCCCGATTTGCCGGAAAGTACTTCTTTTTTCGCTTCTTCTACCGCTTCCTCCTCTTCATCTGTAAGCGCACGGTAACTATCGTTAAACTGTTGCAGGGACATGGCTTTTATACTACTCAGTGCTATTACATCGGGTATAGTGTATATACCTTTAAGGCCGGTAATGCTGCCTTGCCTGCCATTTTTGAACGAATAAGTTACTTCATGATACGCATTGTTTTTCATGAGCTTCTGGTACTTGGTTTTCATAGTAGCATCGGAAAAACCCGTAGCCAACAATACCATTTCAGTGGTAAGCAACTGGTCATAGCGGCTGGCATAGTCGAGCAGGCAGGTATTGCCACCCGATGTATTGGGGTCGGCGCCACTTCTTTTTTCGGCATTGCTAATGGCCTGCTCCATATTGATATTGCCCTGAATATTATTACCATCCTTGTTGCTGCTACAAGCGCTTAGCAGTAGCAGTGCCAAGCCGCATAATACTTGTTGTTGTTTCATATTGTTATCGAATAATTATTTTTTGAGAGAGATGATTTCCGATTTTGATAAAGTAATTGCCGGACTCAAGAGAACGAACATTTACCTTGCTGGTACCTTTTGGTAAAGCTTGGGCCTGTACCAGCATGCCCAGGGCATTGTAAATGTATAGCTTAACCGGAACAGGAGCCTCGCAAAAGAAGTACCCTTGGCTAACCGGGTTAGGGTATATGCCGGGATGAACATATTGCTGATGCGTCAACATAAGGATAGCACTATAATCTACATGGCCATTTTCATCAACCGATTTGAGGCGATAGAATGCTAAGGTTTCGGGTTGCACAGCGTGCCGCTGGTAGCTGCTGTGGCTACCAGTTGCCGGTACGCTATCTATGGTATTGAACGAAATAGTATATTGCTGCTGCTGCCCGGCATATCGAATACGAGCGACTGATCTGCCCGGGCAAATACATGGATGTCCTTATCCTGCAGGGATCCGGATATTTCGGCATATTTAGCATAGGGTACTGCTTTCATCCGGCTATCGGAAACGGTAACAAAGCCGTTGCCAGAATTAATCTCTGTTTTTAATTTCAGGGGTGTACCCCAATGGACTGTTGTATATGAACCCAGGGGGGGATTGCCCTTGCCTATTTCGGCATGCACAAAGCCGGCGTCGGTGGTAGACAGGTTGTGGATTTCCTGGTATATTGCTGCGCTGCCGGAGGTATCTGGCTGGAGGGTAAAGCGAATACTAACCGGCCTAGCCACTAGTGCAGTACCCGAGGCATCTTTTACGATGCCGGTCCAATTGATATAGTGTTGCGCCTGCAGGACTGGAACGCAGGCTAATGCGAACAGGAGTGACAGAAATTGCTTTCTCATACAATGTAATTGTTTTTTTTTAGGGATATAAAAATTAAATACCAGAAAACCACTTAGTATATAGGTTGCCGATTAGCCAGACGGGCTGCTGACGGCCATTTAAGGCATTGATAATGCCCGATAGCCATAGTATAAACAGGACCAGACTGCCTGCAATGGAGAGCAACCACCCTAAAATGGGAATCCAACCAAGGACGAACAGCGCCAGGGCGGTGCAGAAAAGCCCGAGGCTTTGTTGGGTATGAAAGCGGGCGAAGGGATGTTTTTTATCGATGTTCATAACAAAAGCGATAAGGAGGCCGATTAAGGTGAGGTAGGCTATTATACCAATCGTTTTGTCTTCGGAAGCAGGTGCTGAAATTTGTGACATAAGTGTTATTTTTTTAGGGGTATAAGTAAATGATAAAAAAAAACTTTTGTAGGGCTGCCTGGTTTCACTTCAGACAATCCACACCGGGCGGGGGCATATCTTGTCGGCCGTCTACTTTCGGTTTTTTGCGTCTTCAACGCGATTCGCACGAGGTGGAGCTGCGTTGGCAAATGGATCGATTTCGTTTTGCTTGTTGTGTTGTCCTTGTCTGGGCCGGATACAGGTATAAGTAACTGGTATGCGACCTGTGCAGGTTCCTTTAGTAGGAATTTTGATAGTGATATCGTACACAGTTTCGATGCGATGGGCATTGACAAGGTGCAGGTTGCAGATCAGCTTCATGGGGCTGCTATTGCCCTGGCCGAAGTGGAGTACGCCCCGGTAACGGGAGTGCCCCGTTTTCTGCCATTTCATATCGGCTGAGGGAAAGAGTTGAGCGGGAAGAAAGGGCCGGCGGAACCGGATGATGCCTTTGCCGGCGATACCCGACGCCCGCTGCAGTATGCTTTTGATATCTACATAGCAGGCACTGCCGCTTACGGTGCCGTATACCGCCTGCCAGGTTCCATCGAAGGGCTGGACATCGGGGTCGAAAGGCTGAAGCATTGTATAGCCGTCGCCTCCCCAGTCCTTGTCAATCTGGCTACGTGTTTTACCGGTTTCCCAATAGCGGATTTCTTTGCCTTCGCTTGTTTTACCAAACACCAGTACATCATTCTGGTTATGGCGTGATCTTGTTTCCCCGCCCAGGACGATATCTGCTTCCTCTGCGGATACCTCGCTGAGTGTAAAGTGACAACCTTTACCGGCGCTGCAAGTGGCAACGGTTACTTTTTGCGCCTGTAGACGAAAGGGTAGCGTCCACACCAGGATACCCAGATATAATTGTTTCATTCTGCGTTTTTATGGATTATTAAAAAGAGCATGAACCAATTGGATGGCCATTTCCCTGCTTTGGACTTCGTTATGGCCGACATTGGTGGTGATCGTAAAAGCAACATCGTGAACCAAAACATGAAGGGCCTGCATGGGCATTTCCCAATAAGCAGCATCTCCGACCTGGTTTACCTTTTCGAGCTGGCAAGTCTTTGCATAATGGGCCCAGTATTTTATTTCTGCTATCGCTATGTCGGCAGGCAGACTGCTGTCTTTCCCTTTCTCGTCAATAGCTAGCTGCAGAAAGTGATTGCCTCGGTAACGGTCGTTAAACTGTGCTAAGTTGCAGGGCCCGATGGATGTAATGCCGATGGCGTGGTAACGGTCGATGACATATTGACTACCTACGGTAATTTGATCTCCGGCGGGCCAGCTGAAGGTTACTGTACCTTGGCCGGTTAAGCTATCGTTGTTTTCGGGTTGGATGATGATTTTATTGGGGCTGACAGCTGCTATTGCCCCTATAGCTGCCGTGGTAATAAGCGCCTGGGGCCTGTGTTTATTCGCTAACAGCCGGGCTACTTTAAATGTTGCTGAGGGCTGCACGGGTTTGTCGGCGGGTTGACAGGCCTGAAACAATAAGTAACCAGCCATTGCTATAGGATACACCAAACGTTTCATGTACTGCTATATTTACCTGTTAAGGATAAAGCCTGGTTATTGGCTGATAAATTCTACCCGGCGGTTTTGTGCTTTGCCCTCGGCTGTAGTATTGGCGATCAGAGGATGGGTCTCACCTTGTCCCTTGGTTGTGAGCCTGGAGGAAGGAATGCCCAGGTCGCGAACCAGGGCGGCTTTTACCGATTCGGCGCGCCGTTGGGAAAGGGCCAGATTGCTGGCTTCATCGCCATCACTATCGGTGTGCCCTACAATGAGCACATTGCCGCTAACAGAACGGATGGCTGCTGCAGCACTTTGAAGACTGGGCCAGGATTCGGGCCTGATGCGCGCTGCATTGACATCGAAATATATCGTATTGGTCACGAATTTACCTTGCGCAGACATATCACCGGTGGCATTGGGCACACCGCTGGCCAGGCGTACATTGGTAATATAAACACCGTCGCCCCAAAGGTTGGTGTTGAATAAAAGGGTATACTTGCCCGGCAAGGCCAGACCATTGGGCAAATCAATGTATTTATTATGATCTACATACAATGTGACATGAGCTTGATTACGCGAAATAGAAATATGATGTACCTTGCCCGGTGTCCAGCCTTTGTCTATCCTGCGCTCGAAAAGAATCCGGGGCTCAGCTCCATATTCTCGCTGGGCGCTGGCGAAAAGATAGCTGTCGGAGGGGTGGATGTCCAGCTGAATTTGGGACTTGGCATCGAAGTGCATACTGTACTCGTGTTTGTCGACATTAGCTGCAACGAAAATGGCTTTTAAACCACCTTCCATTTCATTCATGGTACTATTGTCGGCATACATATCGAATTCGAGGGTGAAGGTTTCGGGTAGCGTTATTTCGCGGGCTGGATAAAAGTTGCCTTTGCGGGGCGCCTTGTACCAATTGCCCGGAGCAACTTTTAATGTGGTAATGCCCTCGGGAAGGGCATCGCCGCGGTCCCATTCATTAACTTTCCAGGCCGCGAATCCATTGCTGAAATCCTCGAAGAACAGCGTGTGCTTACCCGGTATGAAGTCGAAGCTTTTATATAGGGAAAAGTCGGTAGATTCCTTACCGGATACCGATCCGGCAGTAGATACCGCAGACGGCCCCTGGGATGCTGTACGCTGAGGGCTGTCTTCTGTTGGTTGTTGCCGGGTGCTCTTACCTTTGTTTTTACTTTTAAATATACTGCCCAGTCCTTCATCGATTTTGTCGAAACCCTTGTCGATCGTTTGATCTATGCGGTCGTTGGCCCTTTGTTCTCCTTTTTGCCGTACCCGGTCGGCCGGGTCTGTTATCTGGGCAAAACTAAAGCAAGGGCAAAGCACTGCCAGCATTGCAGAGCGGTAAAATGCCTTTTTCATTTTTTTGTGGTTTTTTATGCCACAAAGGTCTGTTGGTTACAGGCGTTCCGTATGAGGTAATGTATTCATTTTTAGAAATAGGGGAAAACCCCCATTCGATCCATTTAAACCGGTAAAGTAATGCTGGCCTTTGTGCCGCCGGATGGGCCCGGTTGTATTGCGAATGTGCCTCCTAAAGCCGACAACCGTTCGCGGATACTATACAGCCCCTGGTTTTCGACCTGCCCATTAAAGCCCTTACCATTGTCCTGAACATCGACGTTTATAAAACCGTTGCCTTCTTGAAGGTTGATGTTGGCTGTAGATGCTCCGGCATGTTTAATAATATTGTTTACTAACTCCTGTATGATGCGGTACAGCATTAGCGCTGTTTGGGCACCCGGAGCATAATTGCCCATTTCTTTATCGGCCTGAAGGGTTAGGCAAAGCGCGCCGCTTTGGTTAATGTCGTGGGCAAACTGTTGCAGTGCAGCCAGTAAACCTTCTTTTTGTAAAGTAACCGGGAGCAGGTCGTGCGCTATGCGCCGTACGTCGGTATGGGTATTGTCTAGAATGCGGTCGATTTTCGTTAATTGCTCCTGCTGTTTACCGGCTTCCAGGAAAGGCACGGATTGTATGCCCATACGGGCAGCGCCGATCATAGCTGCAACGCCATCATGCAGCTCCCTGCTGATGCGGTTACGTTCCCGCTCTTCGCCATGCATACTGGCCTTTAAAACGGCATTTTCTTTTTCCTGTTGCAAACGCGAGAAGCGCAACCTTTGCATACGCCTGTATTGCCAGAGAATGAGTGAAAAAGCGATAGCGAGAACGGAGCCCAGGGCCAGCCAATTGCGCATTTGTGCGTTTTTCTGTTGTATAATCAATTGTTGCTCTCTGAGCAGGCGTTCTTTCTTTTCGGTTTCGTACTGCACTAATAGTTCGCGCATGGCCCGCTGGTCGCTGGACGTGAACTCATCCCGAAAATAGGTATCTGCGAGCCGCATATGCTCTAAAGAGGCCCTGTCATTGCCGAGGTGTTGGTAAGCCTGCGCTATTGTCCTATGCAGGGCATAAAGGACGTCTTTATACTGAAACGTGTGGGCTATTTCAATGGCCGTCACACCCTGAGCTGCCGCCGCGGCATAGTTTTGACTTTCCAGGAATGCTTTGGCCAGGGAGGTATGAGCAGCCATGAGTACTGGGATCTGCCGAAGTTGCTCTGCTACCGGGATCAGTTTTTGAAACAGGGCAATGGCTTGGGGATAATTATCATTGTGCATAGCAATTTCGGCCAGGGCATAATCGGCCATGATCTTACCCAAAGGATTGGGGTAGCGCTGGCTTAACTCCTGTGCCTGTAGTGCAAGGTCTGTAGCTTCCTGTTGGTTGCCTAGATTTATGGCCGATACGGCATGTAGGGCCAGTGCATAAGGGTAGAAGACGGTATCCTGTAGCTCTTTAAACCGGCGAGATGCGCTAGCTGCGTATTGGTAAGCAGCATTATAGTCCATGCGGCTGAAAAAGATATTGGCGATATTAAAGTTCACGCTGGCAACACTGCGCGTATCTTCATGTTGCTCGAAGAGCATCAGGGCTTTTTTGTAATATCCAATGGCGGCCTCCTGGTTTTGACTGTAAGCCTGTAAGGCCGCTTTAAGGTTGTAAAAACGGGCATTGGCAATACTGGCCGTATCAAAATTTTGGCGACGGGTAGCCACAGATATAACCGAATCGGCAGCTTGCAACCTGCCACTCTGTATGAGTGCTTTGGCATAGTGCAGGTCAAGGTAATTGAATGCAGTAATATCTTTGAGGCCGGCGATTAACGATTTATAAACACTGTCGGCGGCGGTGGGATCGCTTTGGAACGCACGGGTTATTGCCAGTGAATCCTTTTCCTTAAGATTATCCTGGTTGTGGATCCGGATGTTATTATTGTTGTTGCAGGACAGGAGCAGGAAAAGAGGTAGCAATAACAAGAAGAATGATTTCATAAGATTGTCGTTTATACTGATCTTCGGAATTATTGGTTTACATAACCCATTAAAATGGCTTTTTTTACTAAGCCGGCCATGTTCTTTACATCCATTTTAAGCATAATGCTGCTGCGGTGATTTTCCGCTGTTTTTTCAGATATGAACAGTGTTTCGGCTATTTGTTTTGTCGTTTTTTCATCGAGTATTAATTGCAATACTTCGATCTCTCTTTTTGTTAATTCTGTTTTGGCCGTAGTTTGCGCCGTAAAGAATATTTCTTGTACCTTGGAGCTAAAGAATTTGTCTCCCTTAGCCACTTTTATCAGTGCACTTTGTACCGTTGCGCGATCCTCTGCTTTCAGTAAATAGCCGTCGAAGCCAGCTTGTATGGCCGATTTTACCGTATTACTATCGGAATGACTGGTTAAAGCAATAACTTTTATACCAGGATGCATTTTTTTTATCTTACGGCAAATTTCCCGGCCGTCATCCCGCCCCAATGCGATATCTAATAATACTACATCCGGTTGAGCCGGCAGAGCGGCTAGCACGCCCAGTTCATCAAAAGCAGATAAGATTTGCTGTACAAAATCGAATGTAGACAGCAGTAGTTCCAATCCTTCTGTTACCAGTTTATGGTCGTCAGCAATTAATACCTTCATGTTTACGTATGCAAAGCGCAAATATACTTTCTGAAATCAATAAATTATAGAATGTGTCGGATTTTTCCCCCGCGGAGGCATTAGCGAAGGGCAGGCGCGCTTGGTTTGATCTGTTGCCTTAGATAAATCCTATAACTTTACAGACACTTTGTAAGATCATCCATAACTAATCCCTGGTTGAATATGGCCCATAGAGAAAAATCGCGTATCGATCAATTGAGACAAAAAATTTACATCATTATCTATGGAATTAATACGCCTGCCGGCAAGGCCTTTGATATTGGCCTGCTCTTTTTCATTCTGTCGAGTGTTTTTGTAATTATGATGGAAACGGTTGAAGGGGTCGATGTGGTTTTTCATAAAGAACTGATCGTGCTGGAATGGATTTTTACTATTCTATTTGGCCTGGAATATCTTCTAAGAATTTTCTGTACGAACCGGCCCTGGAAGTATATTTTTAGCTTTTATGGCATTATTGATCTTTTGTCTATTATTCCTATGTTTTTTTCCCTCTTTTTTGTTGGAAGTAATGTACTGAGTAGTATCAGAACGCTTCGTTTATTGCGTCTGTTTCGTATACTGCGTTTAATGGAATTTATCGAGGAATCGTCGAAGCTGAAGGTGGCGCTATTGGCCAGCAGAGCTAAGATCCTCGTTTTTCTATATACGGTATTAATTATTGCTGTATCGGTTGGTACCCTTATGTATTATATAGAAGGACCGGAAAATGGTTTTACCAGCATTCCTAAAAGTATATTTTATACTATCGTAACCCTAACAACTGTTGGCTATGGTGATATGGTACCCTCTACTGCATTAGGTCAATTTTTGTCGATGATTTTAATGATCACCGGTTACGGAATTATTGCCGTGCCCACGGGGATTGTTAGTGTGGAGATTGCCCGGCAGGTACGGAACAGTAATCCGGATAACCAAGTGGCAAATAAAGATATCCACCACAGTCGTTTAAATGGTATTGTTTGCGCTCATTGTAATTATGAGGGGCATAAGGATAATGCCGAATATTGTTACCATTGCGGGCATAAACTTGATATATGAGCATATATAGGGCGTGCGAGATCTTAATATCTTATCTTTGTGAGTATTAACTTTTAATGTCTGGCACAGAAACAGTTCTTGATGAATACTACAGATACCCCAAAAACTACACGAATAGAAAAAATAGTTTACCCACTTCAGAAATTCATACAACAGGAGAAGTCTGGCGGCATTGTATTGGGTATTAGTGTAATTATTGCCCTGGTATTGGCCAATTCGCCCTGGGCTGAATATTATCATCATTTACTGGAACACAAACTGGGTTTCCAGTTGGATGGGCAAAGTTATTTTTCTTTTAACCTGCATCACTGGATTAACGATGGTTTAATGGCCGTTTTCTTTTTTGTGGTAGGGTTGGAGCTGAAGAAAGAGATTGTAGGTGGTGAATTGTCGCAGCCCCGGAAGGCGCTGTTGCCTATAGGAGCGGCATTAGGTGGTATGCTTGTGCCGGCTGGTATTTACCTCTTATTGAATCCGGCAGTTGAGGTACATAGCGGATGGGGCATACCCATGGCTACGGATATAGCTTTCGCTTTGGGTGTATTGTATCTTCTGGGCAATAAGATACCTATGTCGTTAAAGATTTTTCTTACTGCCCTGGCCATAGTGGATGATCTGGGTGCTGTATTGGTTATTGCCTTGTTTTATACTTCGGATATATCGCTTTGGTATTTGCTTAGTGGCTTTTTGGTGTTGGGTATTATGTACCTGGGCAACAGGCTAGGCATAAGGAGTATCCTGTTCTATGCATTGCTGGGCATTGGCGGTGTTTGGACCACATTCTTGCTGTCGGGTGTGCATGCGACTATTGCTGCCGTACTGGCAGCCTTTATGATACCGGCACATGTCAAAATAAAGGAACACACTTATATAGACCGTACACAGAAATACCTCCTGCTGTTTAAAAATATTGATCCGGATGAACGTCGGCCAACGCTGACTCAGGAGCAATTACATATTCTGGATGATATTAAAGAAAATACTTATAAGGCTATTCCGCCATTACAACAACTAGAACATGCCCTGCATCCCGTAGTTACTTTTGTTATTATTCCCATTTTTGCTTTGGCTAATGCAGGTGTATCTTTAGATATTGACATCAACCAATTGTTTAGCACTAATATTGCTCTTGGCGTTGCTCTCGGTTTATTTGTGGGTAAGGTAGTCGGTGTTGTGGGGTTTACATGGATGCTGGTTAAGTTGAAAGTCGCCTCTTTTCCGGAAGGTATGAATTTCCGGTCGCTCCTGGGGGTAGGCTTGCTGGCAGCCATAGGTTTTACCATGTCGTTATTTATTACTTCCCTCGCCTTTGAACAGCAAGAATATATAACACAAGCGAAGATCGGCATTTTTGCGGCGTCTATACTTGGCGGTGTATCCGGATATTGGGTATTGAGGAAGGCTACCCGAGGTAAAATGGGGAAAAATAGATAGCGCTATACGCTATAAGTGAGGAGTTAGCCCTAGAATTTGGAAAATAATTTGTGTTGCCCGGTAATGATATTTCGAGTTTAATGACGTACATATGAGTAATAGGTTCATCAATTTTATAAATCTTCATAATGGAGAAGAAGATAAAGAGAAGGTAGTAGAGAATGTGACTACTAATACTTCCTTTAGGGGATCTAATTTATGGATTTTGGCATGTGCCATTATTATAGCTTCTGTGGGGTTAAATGTAAATTCTACTGCTGTAATAATTGGTGCAATGCTTATATCGCCATTAATGGGTCCTATACTTGGCGCTGGGCTTGCTTTGGGAACCTATAACTTCCCCTTATTGAAAAAGTCAGTAAAGAATCTTTTCATTGCAACAACAGTAAGTTTAGTTGTTTCCACACTTTATTTCTATGTAAGCCCTTTTAAGGATGTACAGTCGGAATTGCTGGCGCGCACATCGCCGAATATTTACGATGTATTAATTGCATTTTTCGGAGGATTGGTAGGTGTTATTGCCATAACCCGTGTTGAAAAGGGGAATCCGATTCCGGGCGTGGCCATCGCCACTGCTTTAATGCCGCCATTGTGCACAGCAGGTTATGGGTTAGCTACCCTTAATTTTGCCTACTTTTTAGGTGCATTTTACTTATATACGATTAATTGTTTTTTCATTTGTATAGCTACCTTTCTTGTTATTAAGTATCTAAAGTACCCGCCTACACAGGGTATTGATGATCGCTATGAGAAACGTATCCGATACGGTATTTCTATTCTGATCATTATTATGATTGTTCCAAGCTTCTACCTTGCTTACACACTTTGGAATGAAAAGCGATTCACCAAAGCCGCCGAACAGTTTGTTAATGCTGAATTTGTTAGCAAAGGGTATACTGTTATTTATAAAAAGATAAGCTATAATGACCGTCCGAAGAAAATTGAGTTGGCCTTTTTGAGTAAAAAATTTTCTAAAGAGGAGTTGGACAGTTACAATAAAATGCTGACCGTAAGTGGTTTGGCGAATACGGAGCTGTCTGTTAAACAGGATGATGTTGATTTGAAATCGGAAATTTTGAACGAACTGAATAAGCAGGATGATGCTATTTCTGCTAAAGATATTGTTATCAACAATCTTCGGCTTGAATTGACAAACTATAAGGTGGACGATCCTGGTTTGGTAAAAGAGCTCGCTATATTGTTTCCACAACTGCAAAATATTTCCTTGGGAAAGGTAGAGCGATATCCGTACACCGATTCTGCCAAGTTACAATTTGTATTGCTTTATGATAGTGGGGAGAAAGTGGATGAAGAAAAGTTAATTCAATGGCTCGGGCAGCGATTGCATAGCACGGAAGTTTTGTTGATAAAAGAATCCCAGAAAAATGATAGTGTTGTTAAAAAAAAATAGACAGGACTTAATAGGGTAATACTAAGCTAAGAGGGGCTTAGCGTTGGTGTCTTAGGTAAACGACTCGGCAGACACGAGAAACAAAGTAATTTGTTCCCAATTTTCCAGACCTTGTTTCCTGGGGAAATTCTACTGATCATAGATATCGATACGCCGATCTTCCGATTATCATTTAAATAAATTGGCAATTACACGTCCTATTTCCATAAAGTCGCGATGGTTGCCCA
>JBEBWN010000079.1:0-13038 GCA_040392235.1 Taibaiella helva
GACAAAATTATGAAAATCAATTACATGGACCAACTCTTTAAATGCGATTGCCGTGCTGAATAGCAGGGCAAACGCATGTTAATGCAACATAAAGATAAAGAACCGGGAAGGCCGGCGCCAGTCCGGGGCCAAACCATAATCAAACGAGGCGCTGCAGTCCCTATAATACTACCCGGGATTTTATGTAAAATATCTGTCGCGATACCAGCGGCCCCGGGCGTCCGCATATTGCTATTGACAGAACCGACCTGCGACCCCTCGTCTGCTGAAGGAACTATAAATAAGCCAAAAGTCCCGATAAAAAAAAGCACTACCCACAAACAAATGGCCTCAAAAGCCTCATTAACACCCCCGCTTGATGCCGATCCGGCATTTTATTTCGCTACGGAATGCTGCATTTACCCTTTGGAAGCGGCAACCTGCTGTTAAGCGAACAATAGTTGATCAGCTTAAGAACTGCTATTTAGTTAATTTACAAGCCATTGTAGCTATTTAACTGTGTCTTTTCCCTTTTGACTTAACACCCCAATCCTATTCGCCAACAGGGACACTGCCCGCAAATTCTATATTATTTATTCTTTGTAGCTTTGCGGCGCAAAACTTTGTATGCCTTATGCAAATCCAGGTAATGAAATCGAAGCTGCATCGTGTAACTGTTACAGAAGCTGATCTTAATTATATTGGCAGTGTTACGATTGATGAGGATCTGATGGATGCGGCCAACTTTATAGAACACGAAAAAGTGCAGATCGTTAACTTGAATAATGGAGAACGGCTGGAGACGTATATTATAAAAGGCATCAGGGGCAGCGGTAAAATATGCTTAAATGGCCCTGCCGCCCGTAAGGTGAGCCCCGGCGATATGGTAATTATTATTTCTTATGCACTTATGGACTTCGAAGAAGCCAAATTGCATAAGCCCACCGTGATCTTTCCAAAAGAAGGCAACAGGTTGTAAATAATACAGGCCGAACGTTTGCAAACGACCTTGCATTATAACAAACATGTTATCAGCACATTGCATTTTATCATTGCTTTTCCCTGCTGATTCATCAGATAGGAACAATAAAAGAGCCGGGATTTTAAAAATACATTTTTATTTTCGGGTTCTTTTTCTTTTTAAGCACAAGTCATTCCTGCATTATGTCCCGGAAAACGGTCTCTACATTACTTCAACTTATCATTTTTTTAGGCCTGGGTATAGCATTGATTGTTTGGCGATACAATGCCATGTCGGATACGGATAAGCAGGAAATGTTTGAGGCTTTCCGTCATGTTCGCTGGATTTACGCCTTTCCGATATTGATTATCGGTTTTTTAAGCCACCTTTTCAGAGCACTGCGTTGGAAACTGTTGTTACAGCCTCTGAATATTTTCCCCTCCACAGCCAATATTACCTTTTCGGTGCTGATCGGCTACCTGGTCAATACCCTCGTACCCCGGCTGGGAGAAGTGGCAAAATGTACCGTATTGGCAAAATATGAGGATGTGCCCGCCGATAAACTGGTAGGCACCATTATTGCGGAAAGAGCGTTTGATATGGTTTGCCTGATATTGATGATGTTATTGACATTGGCGCTCCAGTACAACGTGATATCACCCTTTGCCCGCGATCTTTACTACAGAATGTTTACCGATGCTGCCGGCAACTTCATCTGGTTGCGGATTGTCATGGCCCTTGTGGCTATGGGCATCGTAGTCATAGCCACAGTGTTGCTCTACAAAAAAATAAAGGACTCCAAGGTAGGGCATATTATTAAGGGCATTGCCGAAGGATTGAAAGCCATTGCCTTGATACGGAAGAAGGGCTCTTTCATGCTATACACCCTACTCATCTGGGGAATGTATGTTTCTTCTGCCATATTGGGATTTTACGCCATACCCGCTACTGAAATGGTGCCCCCGCTTGCGGGCATGGCTATTATTACATTTGGCAGCATCGGCATGATTGCCACCCCTGGCGGCATAGGTGCTTATCCGGTTATTGTGGCGCAGGTACTGCTGCTGTACGGCATAACAGAAGGCGTAGGACTGGCCTACGGCTGGGTAAGCTGGGCCGGACAAACCGCTGTCGTGCTGTTGCTCGGACTATCGGCCCTGGTGCTGTTACCGTTGTATAACCGCAGCGCAAAACCGAAGGAAGCCCGGGTGGAATAATGTATTTAATAATCGAAAAATACCGCAGGGAAAATGCAGAAAACAAAGGACGAATTGGTCCGTGACAAAATAGTACAAGCCAAAGATTTGCAGCATTTATGCCATGGCTGGAGGGTGAAGGGACATAAAATTGTATTCACCAACGGGTGTTTCGACCTCCTGCACTCCGGGCATATTACGCTATTGCTGGCCGCGGCCGAAATGGGACAGAAACTAGTGGTAGCCCTGAACACAGATAGTTCGGTAAGGAGACTAAAAGGCGCCGGCCGGCCGGTGTACGACCAGGATGCCAGGGCCCTGCTGCTGGCTGCCCAATTGTATGTGGACGCCGTAGTACTGTTTGACGAAGATACCCCGCTGGAGCTGATAAAACTGGTGGAACCGGACGTGCTGGTCAAAGGAGGCGATTATCAGCCTGAAACGGTAGTAGGAAATGATATTGTAACGCAACGGGGCGGCAAAGTTGCCATTATTCCCCTGGTAGCAGGCGTTTCTACCTCGATAACGCTTAAAAAGTTAACATAAGCGGATTACCAAAATCAATGCTTTGCGCCGCCAATAATCCGTATTTTTAAAGATGACTTCCTCCACTATATCCACAGATCAGGTTTATCAATGGCTTACAGAGATTTCCGACCCGGAAATTCCTGTGTTATCTATTGCCGATCTGGGTATTATCAGGAATGTAGCCATGGACCCCGCGGGCAAAACGGCTACCGTAACGATAACGCCAACCTATAACGGCTGTCCGGCTATGGACCTCATCAGTATGCAAATCCGGATGTCCCTGCTGAGCAGGGGTGTCGAAAAAGTAGACGTGGTGATGCAATGGGCTCCTGCCTGGACCACAGACTGGATTACAGAAGAAGGCAAGGCAAAGTTAAAGGCCTATGGTATAGCGCCCCCGGTAAGAAAAGCGCATGAAGAATTGGCGCTCTTCGAAGAAGACAATGTACCCTGCCCTCGCTGCAACTCCCGGCACACACAAATGATCAGCCAGTTTGGCGCTACAAGTTGCAAGTCGATGTATAAATGCCTGGATTGCCAGGAGCCTTTTGAGCATTTTAAGTGCCATTGACCGGAAGGATAGTGTTAAGTCAAAGGTGAAAAGGCAAACCCAAACTATCCTTTCCCCAACCTCCCGTCATATCGAGCGGAGCTTTCGCTGTGGTGTAGCGAAGGGAAAGCGCAGTCGAGATATCCCGCCGGAGCTTGCCGGACCCGGCCTTTGCCTACACATTGTCACCAGCCCCGCTGAAGGGCTTAATGCACATAAACACCCTACTCATGTTCAGGGGATGCCTCCACTAGGTCGCCATGACGCGTTGATTGGGCGCTCCATCCCAAGGCCAAAGGCATACGCGAACAATAGGGACAGAGACAGCTTAATAATTCGCTTCTTTTCCCAACCTCCCGTCATATCGAGCGAAGCTTTCACAGGAGTGTAGCGAAGGGAAAGCGCAGTCGGGATATCCCGCCGGAGCTTGCCGGACCCGGCCTTTGCCCTATACGTTACCACCACGCTGAAGGGCGTAATGCACATAAACATCCTACTCATGTTCAGGGGATGCCTCCACTAGGTCGCCATGACGCGTTGATCGGGCGCTCCATCCCAAGGCCAAAGGCATACGCGAACAATAGGGACAGAGACAGCTTAATAATTCGCTTCTTTTCCCAACCTCCCGTCATATCGAGCGAAGCTTTCACAGGAGTGTAGCGAACGGGAAAGCGCAGTCGAGATATCCCGCCGGAGCCTGCTATCACTGTTTTTTATCAAACTCTGCGTTGGCTAAAGTTCGCACAGACTCCGCTTAAAACTCGATACAGACATTTTTAGGCTCTGTAAAGAAACGCAAGGCTTCCCAGCCACCTTCGCGGCCTACTCCGGAATTTTTAAAGCCCCCAAAAGGTGTTCTCAAATCCCTTAGCAGCCAGCAGTTTACCCATATGATACCATTCTGCACGGCATCGGCCAATCTCGGCGCCCGGCTGACATTCGTGGTCAATATCTTTGTGGATAATCCATAATCGCTGGTATTGGCCAAGGCCCGCGCCTCTTCTTCCGTATTGAACGGCTGCAAGGTAACTACCGGCCCGAATATTTCCTCCCTGTTTGTTCTGCATTCCGGTCCGAGCCCTTCAATAACTGTGGGTTCAATAAAATAGCCTCCTGCGCAACGGCCTTCGGGCTGGACAGCTCTTCCGCCCGTTAGAATGACACCGCCTTCTGCTTCCGCCAGTTCTACGCATGCCAGCACTTTTGCGTAGTGCTCTTTGCTGACAACAGCTCCCTGCCGCGATTCCGCTAACAGGGGATCGCCGGGCGCCAGTTGCCGCACCCGCTCTATAAATTCGCTTTTAAATTTTTCATAGATGCTTTCCTGTACCAGTATCCGGCTGCCGCATAAACATATCTGTCCCTGGTTGGCAAAGGAAGATTGTATCGTTGTCCGCATCATTTTATCCCAGTCGCAATCTTCGAATATAATATTCGGATTTTTACCGCCCAGCTCAAGCGATAGTTTCTTAAACATGGGCGCCGCTATCGCCGCTATATCTTTACCAGCCCGCGTACTACCGGTAAACGATACCGCTTTAATACCAGGATGCGCCACTATTGCCGAGCCACATTGCGGGCCCCGGCCATGTACCACATTCAAAACACCGGGCGGCAGGCCTGCCTCGCGGGCTATTTCGCAGAGCAGGTACGCGGTCATCGGGGTTACCTCCGACGGTTTGGCTATAACGCAGTTTCCCGCAGCCAATGCCGGGGCTATTTTCCAGGTAAATAAATAGAGCGGCAAATTCCAGGGTGAAATACAGCCCACAACACCTACCGGCTTGCGTAGTGTATAATTGATTGCCCGCCCCTGCATATCGTGGCTTTCAGACGCAAAATGCATCAACGCTGTGGCAAAAAAACGGAAATTCTCAGAGGCCCGGGGTATATCCACCTTCCGGCTCAGCCAAAGCGGCTTCCCATTATCATTACTTTCTGCCAGGGCCAGGGCATCCAGGTTTTCTTCTATAAGCTCGGCTATCCGGTTCAATACCTTAAACCGCTGTTCGGGGGTACTTACACTCCAGGCCGGGAAGGCTCTTTGTGCCGCATCCACAGCAATACCAATATCCTCTTCGTCACTATCCGGTGTCTGGCTATATACTGCTCCCGTAGCAGGATTGGTATTATCGATAAACTGCCCTTTTTCCGGATCTGTAAACTGACCGTCAATAAAGTTCAGTATTTGTTTAGGTGCTGCTAAAATCATAAATATTCATATATTTTCAGAACAGGAAACCCGGGGAAATATTTTCATTCCCATTTGCCCTGCCCCTGTTGCTCCGCATATCCTTTATACAAAAATAGCGGAATCTTATAAGTGTTCCATCCGGCAAAGGCTATTAGCCGCTGCATACATCTGCTCTATTATGGCTACCACCTCTTTACCTTCTTCCGCTCCCGTCATGATCCGTTCACCATGCATCAGTACATCTATTACATTCTGCACCACCTTATCATGGTTACTCATAGAGCCCTTATATAGTCCATAATCATTTTCCTTGGCTACTATGTTGATTTGCGGTAGTTGCTCGCCTTCCATACATTGGTATTCCAATGTATTAAGGTACTGCCCGCCAATCTTTAAGGTTCCTTTTTCGGCAAGAATAGTAATAGAGCCTTCCATATTTTTCTCATAAGTGCAGGTAGAGAAATTAAAGTTGACAATAGCGCCATTTTCAGCTTTCATAACAAAGCTGCCGCTATCTTCGAATTCGGTATTGGCCTGGTGAGCATAATTGGCAATAGTTCCCTGCATTTCGGTTATACGCCCGTTCAAATAATACAGGATATCAATAAAATGGCTAAACTGCGTGAACAAACAGCCGCCGTCCTTGTCAATTTTCCCCCGCCATGCACTCTGTGCATAATACTGCTCGCTCCTGTTCCAGAAACAGTTTACCTGTATCATAAAAATACGGCCCATGCGGCCATCTTCTATCAATCTTTTTACTGCAGCTACGGGCGGATTATACCGGTTCTGTTTCACGGCAAAGATCATTTTATCATTAGCCTTTGCAGCAGCGATCATTAAATCGCACTCCCGGATACTTAAAGCCATTGGCTTTTCCACCACAGCATGCCTTCCGGAATGCAACACGGCCACGGTATGGTCGCAATGAAGATAATTGGGTGTACAAATGCAAACCACATCGGCGTCCGACGCCTCCAGGAGCATGTTTATCGTACTGTAAAACGCCACTTCACTTCCCTGTAAGCTCAGCCCGCAAGATGGATTCGTATCACATACCGCCACCAATTTAGCATTAGGGTTACCGAGTATATGTTCCGCATGCCTGCGGCCTATATGCCCAAATCCAACAATAGCAAATTTCACCATAAGTAAAGCCTGGTTATATCCTCAGATATCTTTTTTACCAGTTATTTTTAATTGCACAACATATTATTCTTTCTCCACCAGCAAGTCTTTAGGAAAAGAGGTTCTTTTCCTGAAATCAACCTGCAAATATAATATCCCCGGCAGATATACGGCATAACCGTTCATCACATAATTGACGCAACTGCGCGATCAAAAAGGTTTCTTCTTCCCCTGGGAAATGTAGGGCTAATGCTCTTAAAGGGACTGATCCCTGTTCTTTTATCAATTGCAATAATTGTTTTTTCAAACCGGCAGGCTTATATCCGTTCTTATTGTTGCGTACACAGCAATCGCAGCCGCCACAGACGGTACCGGTCTGCTCGCCAAAATATTGTGCCAGCAATATGTTTCGGCAGGTATCCTGATCCTCAAAATAGGCGATCATATGTTCAATACGTTCCCGTTGCGCCTGCCTCAATCGCTCGATTCTCCTCATATCCAGGAACAGGTGCTGATCGGCCAGCCTTTCTCTTAACCAATACAATGTTCCCCCCGATTCGGCTGGTTGGTAATCGATTATGCCTAAAGAAGCCAGCCGGTTCAATCCTTTATCCAGCTGCGGTTTCTCAATACGCAGTATCCTGCTCACTTCGAATTCCTTTACGGTTGTGGGGTGGTAGAAAATACTACCATATAAACGGAGCAGTGAGCTGGCAATATAAAATAAAGGCGGCTCTGTTTGCTCCAGGTAGTTCAGCGTAGCCCGGTCGGTGGTAAACTGAACTGTAGTATATATATTAGCATTTTCATTCCATAGCCATAGGCCCTCGCGATCCAGTAACCGGATGGCGCTCAGTGCTCTCAGTGTTTCGAGCTTAAAATTGTGAATAAACAACAGGGCATCAAAGGCCCTGAATTCTTCCAGTCCACTTCCTACCGCTATTTTCAGATAATCGCCTACCCATTGGTATACCTTCCGTAAGTAAGGTTCCGGCGGATATTGCAGATCGACTGATTCGCGCAAACGCGACACGTCATTCCCATTATACCACATTACGGCGCGGGCCCTGTTGCCGTCGCGCCCGGCGCGCCCGGTTTCCTGGTCATAAGCTTCTATACTTTCAGGCACATCATAATGTACTACGCAACGCACATCAGGCTTATCGATGCCCATACCGAAAGCCGTTGTAGCGCACATGATCGCCGAATGGCTGTCAGTCCACCTCTTCTGCATGGCATCCCGCTCTTCCTTTTGCAGACCGGCATGGTAAACTCCCGAATCCAACCGCTTTTGTTTCAAAAGCAAATCAGCTTCAGCGCAACGTTTCCGGCTCCTGCAATAAAGAATACTGCTGCTACGGTTAGCCTGGAAGAGATCGGTTACCCGTTTCGGCTTATCTTCAGCATAATAAACTTCGTAAAACAAATTTTCGCGAACCACAGTTCCCCTGAAGAATGCTGCATTTTTCATTTGCAACAGTTCCAGTATATCCTGGCGCACCTTATCGTTAGCCGAAGCCGTTACGGCCAAAAGCGGTTTCCCTGGAAAAAAACGACGAAAATCGCCGATTTTACTATAAGCCGGGCGAAAATCATGTCCCCACTGTGAGGTGCAATGGGCCTCATCCACCGCAATCATATTGATGTTGAAATAAGGAATATAGTTCTGGAAAAGAGGCGTCAGCAGGCGTTCCGGCGATACATAGAGCAGTTTACACTCGTTGGCAGCAGCCCTGGCCAGGACCTTTTCTACCTGTCCCTGCCGCATACCGGAGTGAATATAAGCTGCAGGAATATCCTTGGCGGATAATTGCATAACCTGGTCCTGCATCAGGGCAACCAGGGGGCTTATTACCAAGGTAAATCCGTCGAGGGCCAGAGCGGGCAGTTGATAACATACCGATTTCCCGGCGCCGGTAGGGAGTAGGGCCAATGTGTCTTTGCCCTCCATTACCGACATGATGATCTCCTCCTGCATAGGCCGGAAGGACGAATGATTCCAGTATCGCTGTAAAAGATCTTTTAAAAAGGCGGGATTCATCGTTTATGTTATTACAGGGAAAAGCAACTATCGGAAAAAGCCCAAGTTGTGTTACAACAGCATTTCCAGGATAACAAAGACGGCAAATATAATACTGGCAATACCATTGGTTGTCATAAAAGCCAGGTTAACCTTACTCAGGTCATCGGGCCTGACCAGGAAATGCTGGTAAGCCAAGAGGCTGATAAATACAACTGCACCCAGCCAATAAATCGGCCCGAACTGGGCAAATAAGCCTGCAGTAACTACCAATAATGCCGAAACAACATGCAAGGTATTGGAAACCCAGATAGCCTTGCGTTTGCCTAAGGCCGTAGGAATAGAATGCAACTGCTGTCCCTTGTCAAACTCTTCGTCCTGCATGGCATAAATAATATCAAAACCGGAAACCCAGGTTAGTACGATGAAGGAAAAGAATACCGGTAAAATATTAAAATAACCGGTAACGGACAGGTAAGCGCCAATGGGGGCCAAGGCAAGGCCTACACCTAATACCAGATGGCAAAGCGCTGTAAAACGCTTGGTATAACTATAAAACAGGATGACAAAAAGCGCAATTGGCGAAAGATAGAAACACAGATCATTAATAAAATAGGTGCAGGCAACAAAAAGCAGGCAACAGGCCACTGTAAATATAAGCGCCTGCCGGGGTTTAATAAGGCCCGCCGGGATTTCGCGCTTAACGGTGCGGGGATTACGGGCATCAAATTGCCGGTCCAGGTACCGGTTAAAGGCCATAGCCGCACTGCGTGCAAAAATCATACAGAGCAGCATCAGTACAAAAGTTTGCCAGCGGAAGGTCTGCTGCTCATACACAACGGCTAAGGTGAACCCTATTAATGCAAAGGGCAAGGCAAACACAGTATGACTGAACTTGACCAGGGACAAGTAACGGCTAACTATGTTCTCTGACGGTTGCAATGCTTTTGTATTATTCATTTTTGCTCAATTTATATGATCTGTTTTACCGGGAAGTACTACTGCACTTCCGCATCAAAGGATATGGCAATCTTCTCTCTTGTGGCATTAGAAAAAATCATGACCGACTTGTGGTTTTTACCTTTACGTCCCCTGGAATTAAATTCTACCAGGATTTCGCCATCCTGCCCGGGACCTATAGGCTCCCGGGAAAAGGACGGAACCGTACAACCGCAAGAGGCCATGGCATCCGAAATTAACAAGGGATATTTACCCGTATTCTTAAATTTAAATGTGTGCCGCACTTTATCTCCTTCTTTTACTATGCCAAAATTAAAATGCTCTTCATAAAAAGATATTTCTGTTTTGGGCATTTCTTTTACACGTTGTTCTCTTTCAGAACGTTCTTGCTGCTCGGTAGCATGAGGAGGAGGTGATCCGATATTGTATTTATTGAACAAGGCCCTTGTACTGATACCCGATAACTCGACGAGGGCTATGGTTAATAAGGAAAGGGAAAGAATAGTCAATAAAATAGTCTTTACCTGGGTGTTCATAGAAATTGTATTTAGAAAGCAAAGTTAAAGGTTGCCGTAATAATTATGTGCTCTTAACACAACGGGGCAAAAGCGTTAGGACGTAGGAACTACTGCCTGAATACCTGCTCCATTGCAAAGGCCTTCAGGCGTGTTTCCTCCCATTCGGCTTCCGGGTCGCTGTCGTAAGTTATAGCGCCGCCGGTTTGATAGCTCAGATAGCCGCTGTTGCCGTTATACATCAGGCTGCGGATCACTACATTAAAATCGAAGTTCCCGCCGGGTGTGATATAGCCCACTGCCCCCGAATAGATGCCCCTTCTGGAACGTTCGTACTGCTCGATCAGCTGCATGACCATTACCTTGGGAGCGCCTGTCATGCTCCCCATAGGAAATGCATTTCCTATAATAGTTTCGTTACTGATCTCATTGTTAACAGTGCCGGTTACAGTGGAGATGAGCTGGTGTACCTGGGGAAAAGTGTACACACCAAAGAGTTCGGGAACAACAATTGTGCCGGGTTTGCAGCTTTTAGCCAGATCATTACGCAGCAGATCTACGATCATAACGTTTTCTGCCCGCTCCTTTTCGTTTCCGTACAGCGCCTGTTTCAAAGCATTATCTTCTGCCAGGTCGGAACTTCTTTTGCTGGTGCCTTTAATAGGCTGTGCTACCAGTTGGTTATCTTGCCGGTATAGAAAACGCTCCGGGCTGGCGCACATAAGCCAGGAAGCATCGTTGCGGTACAAGGCGGCAAAAGGCGATGGATTTAATGTATTTAACCGGTGAAATGTATGTACGGGATCGACACCGGCCGCGCAGGCCGATGCTTCCTTACAAAAATTAATTTCATAGCAGTCGCCTTCTTCAATATGCATGCGTAAACGCTCCACGCTTCCTACATATTCTTCCCGGGACATAGAAGAATGCCAATTTATTGCTGAAAATTCATGCTCTGTTATAGAGACGATTTCCGGCTCCGTATTCCTTATTTGCGTCCATATCTCTTTGGCTCTTTGCTCGCTCGCGGCTTCTATATAAAGTGTAGTGGCGCCCCAGGGGATATAAGCTACAATTTCCGGTTGAAAAAAGAAGCTGTCGGCGAAACCGATATGCTCTTCATGCCGGCTACCGAGCCCGGGTTCCAGTACATTTTTGTAATCGTAGCCCCAATGTCCGAATAGCCAATCCGCCATCTGGCCGGGAGGCGTTTTAAACCGGTTCAGGCATCCGGCGGCCAGCAGCAGCTCAAAACGATTGGGTTTATTTTCATATTTATTGTTATCCAAATAAGCAAAAATGCTGAACGGGCGGACCCAGTTCAGCATTTTATTTTTTACCGTTTGCAGCTCTTCCTCAGCAAAAGAGCGGGTGATTGTAGCACGTAACATTCTCCGGGGAGCTTAATTTAGAAATCGTCATCATCATCGTCATCGAAACCGCCGCCTCCGAAATCGTCAAAGCCGAGATCTGAAAAATCGTCGTCAAAATCATCGCCACTACTCTTTTTCGTTCCGCTACTACCACCTTTCTTCGACTTAGGTATATCAAATTCTTCGAAATCCGGGTCTTCGTCAGCAAACTCATCTACCTCCTTAAAATCGTCGTCATCATCGCCAAAATCATCATCATCATCATCGTCGTCATCATCATCGTCATCGTTCTTTTTCTTCGGAGAAGATTTGGCAGACTTGCCGGCTGCTTTCTTCTTGGGCGCTTCGTCCTCAAAAAGCTCGCCCTCTTCATCTTCTTCTAATTCATCAGCGCTTTTCTTCGATGTCGTATCGCTCTTAGCTGCGCTCTTGGCTGTAGCGGATTTCTTTACCGCTGTCTTTTTTTCTGAGTTAGATTTCATAGCCTACGAACTAATTAACTTGTTCTAATAATTGGAGTGTAAATTTTTAATAGTTTTTTGGATTAACAAAATTTTTCTGAAAAATTTATTGCAGCCTATTCCTTCCCCGGAAACTATTTTGCTAAAACAGGGTCAACAGTTGGTCTCTGCCCGTACCATTGGAAATAAACTGTATACGGGTTTGCAGATAGTCCTCCACAAAGCTACAATAGTTTTTAAATGTTTGCGGCAACTCCTCTACCGTTTTGCAGGTACTGATTGGCTGTTCCCAGCCGCTGAAGGACCGGTAAACCGGGCTAATGGCAGCGCTGCATATATCAAAGGGGAATTCGGTTGTTTCGCTACCGTTTACGCTATAAGCAACCGCCGCTTCTATCTCTTCAAAGTCATCCAGGACATCCGCTTTGGTTACGATCAAACGGGTAACGCCACTGAGCATACAGGCATAGCGCAATGCTACCAGGTCGATCCAGCCGCAACGGCGGGGACGCTTGGTAACCGCTCCGAATTCGTTGCCTGCGGCACGCAATTTTTCGCCGGTTTCGTCGTGCAGTTCTGTTGGGAAAGGACCGCCGCCAACGCGTGTGCAATAGGCTTTGGTAATACCATATACCGCTCCGATTTTGGACGGCGCAATGCCTAGGCCCGTGCAAACACCTGCAACAATAGTATTAGATGAAGTTACAAACGGATATGTTCCGTAGTCAACATCAAGCATACTGCCCTGGGCGCCTTCGGCCAACACTTTTTTACCATCACGGATATGGTTATTTAACCAATATTCGCTGTTCACAATATTTAATTGGCGCAGGTACGCAACAGCCTCAAAAAAAGCTGGCTCCCAGGCTTCCCAGTCCGGGGTTTCGTCATACATACGCAACATTTCTACATGTTTCGCTTTCAGGCGTTCGTAACGCTCGGTCCAGTCTGCGGCTAATACATCGCCTACACGCAAACCGTTTCTACCGGTTTTATCCATATAAGCCGGGCCTATTCCCTTAAGGGTCGATCCTATTTTCTCCTTGCCTTTTGCCTGTTCTGAAGCGGCATCCAGCGCCCTGTGCGTAGGTAAAATGAGATGCGCTTTGTGCGAAATAAACAGGTTCTCCTGCAAGTTTATTCCCAATTGCTGCAAGCCTTCTATTTCATACT
>JBEBWN010000080.1:0-13030 GCA_040392235.1 Taibaiella helva
ATATCGACCGAAGCGGAGATATCTAGCCTAATACTGGGCCAAGCCAAAATTAACAGTTCCATTACCGCCCCATCGTTTATCAAGGCATAAGTTGCACCTCTAATCCGCATGCATGCACAAATCAAACCCAACAGTAATCAAAGCGAAGCCATCCCTCTCAAAAAAGAAACCCGCCCTCTTGATGACGATACTCCATACACTATGCCGGCTGTAGTATAACCAGGCATTGGATCTTTCCTGATCATCTAACCTCGTATAGCGGATACTTTATACACTGGGGGATGCACCCAATTGAGTTTAACAGCAGACCCTAAGTAACTAAGAATGTTCAAGGCGACAAATTATACTTAACTTATCACTAGTTAATTAATGCCAGCTGTATGGCTTTGCGGACTAAACCCGCCACGTTTTTTACACCCAGTTTAAAGAACAAATTAAGTCGGTGGTTTTCAACCGTGCTGATACTTACATTCAGAATTTTGGCAATCTCTCCATTGGTTTTCTCATTGGCAATGAGATCCAGTATCTGTTTTTCACGCTTGGTCAGCATGGGCCGGCTTTGCGCATGGTGTAAATCGACCATTTCGTAAGCCATTTGTTCCCGTAAATGCTTATCAATATACTGCTTTCCCCGGCTTACTGCCTCTATGGCCTCGATTAAAGCATCCTGACCAGCACTTTTCAAAAGATATCCTTTTACGCCGTTCATAAACATGTTTCTGACATAAAAGGTCTGATCCATATTGGTCAGTGCTATAATACCGGTTTGCGGATAATGTTCCGTTATCGTTTTTGCCAGGTCGTCGCCCTGAATATCCGGCAGATGTATATCCAGCAGTAGTATGTCGGGTGCCTGCTGCTTCATATTTACCAAAAGCTCGGCACCCGAAGTTGCGGTATGACAGAGCTCGATCAGAGGATGATCTTTTAACAGTGAAGCCACTCCTCTTATAACAATGGCATGATCATCTGCCAAACAAACTTTTATTTTCATAAGATATAATGTTACCGTACAACCTGTTGCCCAAATAATATTACCCTGCTCTTGTACATTCTTAACAGGAAGCTCCTTCTCCCGCTTTTAAGCACCTGGCGCCGGTATGCGTATTTCCATCTCCACCGAAGTGCCGCTTTCTCCATCCGAATGGATCCTGAACTGTCCGTTCAGCTTCTGTATACTGTTTTCTATACTAGCCAATCCCATACCTTTTTTTTCCATACTGTTTTCTGCCAGCCCATTTCCGTTATCTTCAATTGTTATACTCAGCAGGTCTTCGTGCCCGCTCAGTTGTACCAATGCCCGGTTGGCTCCGGAATGCTTCAATATATTCTGTACCAGCTCCTGCACACATCTATATATGATCAGTTCATTATTCTTCCCTAATTCGCCTACATAACCAAAATAATGGTATTGTATCTCTATTCCTGAAGCCTTTTGCACATTGCTGCAAAATATACGTAATGCTTCTGCTAAGCCAAAGCGTAGCAGAAGCTCGGGCATCAGATGATGCGCCGTATTACGCACTTCGGTAAGCGTAGTATGCAGTAACTGCAAGGCTTCATTGTAATTGGATTGCTGGGTATATAAATAAACATCCTTCTTTATATTGTCCATCCACATAGCTAATGTAGAAAGATTACCGCCTATATGGTCATGTAATTGGTGCGCCAGGCGTTGTCGTTCCCGTTCTTCTCCTTCCAGCGATGCCCGCCAGGAGGCTATTTCCAAAGCCTGCTGCGCCTCTTTCCGCTGTATGCGCCGGCGGTTCAGCAGTAGCAGGCCTATAAATGTACCGGAAAGGGCTACTCCGGCAATTATAGAATAAGTAAGGGTATTTTTTCGTTGAATAATTGTTTGTTGCCGGGCAATCAATAATTGTTTTTTGGCCAGCTCCACGTCTTTCTGCCCGGTTTCATATTCGTATTGCAAATGGCTAACGGCCTGTTTGGTTTTATCCCCCGCAATTTCGTCGGCCATACTGTCCGCCTTTTCGTGATAGGCAAGCGCTTCTTTATATTGATGCAGTTGCTTGTATAGGGCAGCTTTTCCTTTAAATACGCTAACCAGTTTCTCCGGAGAGCGTATTTGACTGGCCAAGGCAAAGGCCGTATCCAGATGTTGGTTAGCCTGCCTATATTGCCCCGTCTGCCTGTTCAGATCGGCTATATTAACATATACATGGGCTTTTTCAAAGTCGTTTACCTCCTTTAACCGCCCAGCTTCGGCTAGCCAGGCCTGGGCTTTTCGCAAATCTGGATGGCGTGCCTTCATTTCGTAAACAGCCAGGTTCACCAGCGCACTGCTTAGGGTATTTTCCGGCCGGTTAGCTCCCTGCTTTAACAGCGTAACGGCTTTTTGAGTGAGCTCAATACTTTTGGGCCAGGCCGCTGCATTAGGTTCCATATCATACAAAAGCGAGGCTTTATTAATCCATGTTGCCGCCAATATGCGCGTATTTCCACTGGCGGTAGCCTCCATCTCCGATAGTTCCAGGTAATGCAGCGCCCAGGTATGATTGCCCGATTTTTTCAACAGCTGGCCTAATGCCGAATAAATACCCGCCACCGGTATCTTTAATGCCCGGCGAATACGTACGCAGTTTTGGTAGTGTTTCACCGCCAACTCATACTTACCCATGCGATCCAAAACCATACCCCGGGCATATTCTATAGAAGCCTCGTACTTCTCCGGCACCTTTTTTCTAGTCTTTAACCAGATAGCTTCTGCCTCATCCAGTAATTGGTACGATTTCAGAAACTCGCTCTTGCGCAGGTAACACAGAAACAAGCCCAGGTAAGAATGAATCATGCCCTCGTCATATTGCAAGGACATGGAGGAGCGTAACGTGGTTTCGTATACGCTTATAGCTTCGTCCCATTTATCC
Source organism: Taibaiella helva (assembly GCA_040392235.1). GTDB lineage: Bacteria > Bacteroidota > Bacteroidia > Chitinophagales > Chitinophagaceae > Taibaiella > Taibaiella helvus_A. The sequence continues at coordinate 2,886 of JBEBWN010000080.1, forward strand.
TCCTCCGTCAGTTCATTTGCTTTATCCAGCAGCGGCGCTATCAGTGTTGTATCCTTCAGGGCCGCAAGCGGTTGCTTAGCTTGCTGGTACAGCTCCTGAGCATACATGTTCATTGCACAGCCCCACAACAATAAAACAGCAAATATGATTTTCATAATTTTTTCAACATATTCCGCGCCCTGGCATGCTAACGCCCAATAGCCTTCATGCTCTTCTGCTCATCCTACACAACCGGCAACTTCCCATACCCCTAAGCGGCGACATTTCCGGACAGATACCGTAAAGTTATAGGCTTCATCCTAAAAACGGGGGCGTATTTTACGAAATCAGGGGTTTTCCTTATTTTTTTTTAATTTAACCCCTAAGCATCTTAAGGAGTGGATAAATAATTTCGTTTCGGTATTGCGAACACTATTTTCTTAACCTTTAAGCATAATTTATGGTGCAACTATTACAAAAAACACACAAAGGCCGAACGGCATTGCTCACCGTATGTTTCTGTGCGGCATTGCTCAGCATCTATTCTCAAAAAGCATTTTCAAAAGAAAACAAATTAAACAAAAGAAAATACACAGAAAAAAGCTTTATTGAGAATAAGGGACAGATTATCGATCAATGGCAGCAGGCACGCCCCGATATAGATTTCAAAATAGCTGCTGCAGAAGGCCTCAATATATTTATCGGCCCAAACGGATTACATTATCAATGGGCTGCAGCAGGACAAAAGTCCGTCCTAGCCGGTATCATTCCCGATTTCGGCAGTATGCAGAACGAGCACGACACCCTTGTTAATGCCTTGAGTCTGTACCGTATGGACGTGAAGCTCCTGGGTGCTAACAGCAAACCCTGTTTTGTAAAAGGAGCAAAAAACGCTTATTATGAGCGTTATTTTCAACCCTGGCTCAATAAAGGAAATGATAACGCCGGTATTACAGTACACAGCTTCGATAAAATTACCTATAAAGACGTTTATCCCGGTATTGACTGGACCTTTTATTTCAACGACGCAGGGCAGCTGGAATATGATTTTGTAGTGCATCCTGGCGGTAAGGTAAGCGATATACGGATAGAATATGCCGGTGCAACACAGTTGGCTTTGAACCAAGACGGCAGCCTGACTGCTGTAACCCCTATGGGCAAGGTAAAGGAAAACAAGCCCTATAGCTATATCCCAAAAGAAGATATAACCGCACAACAACTACCGCTTAGTGCGGCCAGAAACATCAATCCGGCTATGCGTAAAGAGGTAGCTTCAGGCTTTACTTTGCAGGGAAATGTGCTTTCTTTCCAGGTAAACGCCTACACAGGTACCCTTGTTATTGACCCGGTTCTGGAATGGGGAAGCTACTTTGGTAGCATTTTCGCCGATATGGGCAACGCCGTAACGACAGATAAACGGGGCAATGTTTACTTGGGCGGCCAAACGATGCAAGGTAGTAATATGGCCACCACAGGGGCACACCAGGTATCTTATGCCGGCGGATCGGAAGATGCCTTCCTGAACAAATGGACACAGCAGGGGCGGTTGCTTTGGTCTACCTATTACGGGGGCAGCAAGGTAGAAAGGGCAAGAGGCCTGGTATGCGATGAGGACGGTAATGTATATATGGGCGGCCCTACCAATAGTCCGGACGGCATATCTACAGCCGGTAGCCATCAAAGCACTTTCGGCAATGGCTCGTATGATGCTTTCCTGGTTAAATTCGATTCGGCCGGGCAAAGAATATGGGGCACTTATTACGGGGGCACTGCCAGCAGTAGTAATGAAGCCAATACTTCTTTCGACATGGCTATAGACCGTGCCAACAATATTTACCTAACCGGAAATACGCAAAGCATTAATTTACAAGTTACTACAGGGGCGCACCAAAGTCAGCACGGCGGCAGTAACGATGCCTTTATCGCTAAATTCAGTCCCACAGGCCTACTCAGTTGGAGCACCTATTACGGTGGCAGCGCGCATGATTATGGAACGGGTATCGCCGTCGATACGGCAGGTCATGTTTATGTAACCGGTTATACCCAGAGTACAAACAATATGGCTACTGCCACAGCACATCAACCCAATAGTGGCGGGGGGCAGGATGCCTTCCTGGTAAAGCTCGATAGCAGCGGTAAACGGATATGGGCTACCTTCCTGGGAGGCAGCGCTATTGACAGAGGGTCTCGTGTAGTCGCACTGTCCGACCGCGTGATTCTGGGTGGCCTTACCTACAGTACATCCGGTGTGGCCACAACGAACAGCCACCAACCCTCATTTGCCGGCGGCCTGGGTGGCGATGCCCTGATAGCCTGCTTCAGCACTGAAGGAACCCTGTTGTGGAGCACTTATTATGGCGGAACCCTGGCCGAAACTTTCGAGGGTATCTGGGCCAATGCCTACAACGAATTCTATATTACGGGTCAAACCTTTAGCGAAAGCGGCATAGCGACAAAAGGTAGTTATAAAGATAGCCTGGACAACGAAGCAGGCGACCTATTCTTCTCCAAGTTTTCGGCCGATGGCCAGCTTTTATGGGGATCCTATTTTGGCGGCAAAGGCGCGGATGTACCGCGGCATATGGCGGGTTCAGGGCATGACATTTACCTGACCGGCTTTTCTTCCAGTTTAGAGGGCATAGCAACCGCCAATGCCCATCAGCAAACTATAGCCGATGGTGGGGAATACAATGACGCTATTTTGGTCCATTTTTTTGATTGTCCCGTGCCTTCCGGTACCGATACAATTATCGGCCCCCGGAGTGTTTGTGCCGGATTAACATACAACTATTTCCTGCCGTTCGACCCCAAAGCCACCCAGTATGAGTGGATACTACCCGAGGGTTGGTCGGGGCAAAGCCGTACCAACGACATCCGGTTAACAACCGGTGCAAGAGGCGGCCTGATACAGATTGTGAAAAAGAATGATTGCAATGCCCAAAGCGATACCCTATCGCTACAAGTAGACATATTGCCTAGCCCCATACCGGAAATAGAGGTCGAGGACAAACTATTATCCACCAAGGATAACCACAGATCCTACCAGTGGATGCTGGATGGACAGGATATTGCAGGGGCTACCAAGCGGCTGTACACAGCACTGCAAGACGGTCAATACGCCGTTAGGGTAACCAATGGCGACAGCTGTACCGGTACATCAGCCACAGTAGAGATTAAAACGCTCGGCATAGCCGGGAATATTGCTGAAGCCGGCATAAACCTCTACCCCAACCCGTCCAACGGGCTGCTGTACATAGAATCGGCATATGATGCCCAGGCCGTATTATATAGCATAACCGGACAGAGTATAATAGATCATATTGTTATACGGAAGGGCATAAGGCAACAAATAGATATACGCCCTGTCGCCAAAGGCACCTATTTATTGCAGGTACAGTCGGCCGGAACCAGGATGATACAGAAGATAACGATTGAGTAAATTGGAAACATATTAAGCCCGGTGTAGCCAGGGGCGGCATTAGCCCCCGCTACACCATCCGGCAAACTATTTATTTATGATAAAATTAATACCGGGAACGTTCTGTTTATGGTGGCTACTACTGTCTGCACAGGGCACGAGGGCACAAGAAGACAATGTATGGGTATTTGGCGACAGGGCCGGCATAGATTTCAATAGCAAACCACCCCGGGCCATACAAACGAGTATTTCCACCAAGGAAGGATCGGCGGTCATTTGCGACAATAAAGGACAGCTTCTCTTTTATACCGACGGCTATACGGTATGGAACCGGGACCACGATACTATGCCCAACGGGATGGCGCTTACCGGGCCTGATGTGGGCAATATTACCAATAGCTGTACACAAGGCACTATTATTATACCGGCACCGGGTAAAGCAGGCCGATATTTTATTTTTTCACTGGGCGATATGGAAGCGGAAGAAAAAGGCTATTTCGGCAAGCTATTATACAGTATGGTTGATATGGGGCTGGACGGCGGGCGCGGCGATATATTGCCCGGCCAAAAGGGCTTATTGCTGGACTCTTTGCTGACGGAACATATGATGGCAGTGTCGGGCAGTGATTGTAATGTATGGCTGGTGGTAGTATCGCGTGCCCGCAATGAATTTAAGGTATATAATATATCAGCAAACGGCATCGCAGCGCAACCGGTGCTTTCGCCCAGGATACCGGGACAGGGCAATACCGATGGCAATGCTGCCTCCAGTATAGACATTGCACCCAACCGGAGTAAACTGGTGATCACGCAAGAAAGTAATGTGGTACTATATGATTTCGATGTGGTCAGCGGGCAACTCAGCCGCCCCATAGTACTGGACGATCGCGGGCCAACAGGCAGTTACTACGGCGCCTGTTTCTCGCCCAAAAGCTCCAAAGTATATGCCAGTACCAGCGTAGTCCTCAACCAGTTCGACCTGGAGGGCAAAGATTCATTGTCTATGGCACTTTCCAGAACCGAGATCGCCTATAATACCGGGGTACATGCGCTGAAAAGGGCGCCTGACGGTAAAATTTACACCTCAGGCAACGGAACCTATCTCAACGCCATTAATCAACCCGATTCGGCCGGCAGCGCCTGCGATTTTACCTTCCGGAGTCTCGCACTACTTCCCTCATCCCGGTCCCGGCTAGGACTACCCAATGCAGCCACTATAATAAAGGAAAGGCATTTTCATAGTCGTAACAACGATACCCTGTCGTGCAAAGACACCTTGTCTTTAACTGCCCGGCAGCCGGAAGGCAACAATTATCTATGGAACGATGGCTATAACCAAAAAAACCGGTTGGTAACCCAACCCGGTATATACCGGGTACAATATCGTGTAAACTCCCCTTGTATGGTAGACCACCATGTAGATACTTTTATCGTATATCCCTTCGAAAGAAAGAGAATAACAACCCTCGATACCTTATATGGCCACTGCCAGGCCGATACCCAATTGCTTCGGGCTAAAAATCTGTGGGGAATGGATTATACCTGGCAGGATGGTACAGGTGGAATAATGCGGCAGGTAAAGCAAAGGGGGCTATACTGGGTAAAATATATCTTAGACAGTATTTGTGAGGACCATATCGACTCTTTCCATGTCCGTTACCCGGTCAGTGATCCCAAAGTGTCCTTCCGGGCCGACACCTTTGTTTGCCAGGGCAACTCCCTGCGGTTCATCAATACATCGGCAAACAGTTTCGCGACATACTCCTGGTCTTTCGGCGATGATCATATTTCTGCAGCAGCCAACCCTGTCCATCTATACCGGGATACCGGTCATTTCAGCGTAATACTGGCGGGCAAAATAAACGATGCGTGTTCCGACACAGCCATGCAGACGGTCGTTATCGATGCACCTGTGCAGCTGGCTTTTACTGCTCAACCTCAGCAGATTTGCAACGGCGGCTCCGTCCACTTCACTCAGCCCCTGCACACACCTGCCTTATCAGGGCTGTGGTGGACTTTCGGTGATGGTCAGGCGATGTTTACTATGCAGGGAACCGTACAGCATGCCTACGATGTGGCCGGCACTTTGCCCATAACAATGACCGCCCGCTTCCGCGCTTGTCCTGAAATTACAATTACCGACAGCATAAGGGTATATCCCTTACCCAATGTAGACCTGGGCACCGACACCAGTCTTTGCCCGGGGCGGCAGGCCCTGGTAGTAAAGAACCGGTTTCCGCAACCCGAAGGAGCTTCCTGGCAATACCGCTGGAATACCGGCGATACCACCCCTGTATTGCGCATCAGCCAATCGGGCCGCTATGAGTTAACCAGTACCTCCGCCCCCCTGGCATGCCGCAATATGGCCAGTATAATGGTAAACAAGAGCTGTTACCTGGATATTCCCAATGTCTTCACGCCAAATGGTGACGGGATCAATGATTTTTTCTTGCCCAGGCCCATTTCAGGCCAGGAAATAAACCGTTTTCGCATAAAAATTTTCAACCGGCAGGGACAGTTATTATACGAGAGCCTGGATGCAGCAGGACAAGGATGGGACGGACGGTTCGGAGGCAACAACCAACCTGCCGGCGTTTATATGTACCAGATCGAAGCGGCAATACAAGGCGGCAACCTCGAGCAGTACTCTGGAAATATAACCCTGATAAGATAGTGGCACATTTGCTGCAGTGGGCTATAGCAACCAGCATCCACCCACGGTAATCGTAAATGCACAAATATAGGGTAAGTGATATTAACATGGTGGGATATACCGACTGCGCTCTACCTCCGTTGCTCTTCTGCAAAACTGCTCTCGATAGAACGCGAGAATAAGGATGATACCGGCAAAACGCATACCGGATAAAATAAAGCAGGTACTCGTTCAAAATAGATGATATAGTCAAAGGCATCAATACCCGATAAAACATATTACGCCTTAAACACAGCAATTGTTATCGCAGCAAGGTTACATTGCCCGTATAAATTTCGGTACGGTCCAGGGCGCCCACTTCGATTCTATACAGATAAACGCCGCCAGGCAGCTCTGCTCCACTAAGTTTGCCATCCCAGCCGCGGCCATTAGCGGACCGGCTTTCAAAAATAGTCCGGCCCCAACGATCCCATATCGTAATATGGCAGGTTACCCAGCCTTTACTCAATTGGGGTTTCGGATAAAAATAGTCGTTATGCCCGTCGCCGTCAGGTGTAAAGACATTTGGAATATCAATAAAGCAATCCTTAGTAATAGCTATGCTCTCTTCTGCAATACAACCATGGGCATTGGTTAACCTCAGGGTATAGATACCTGGATGTTTAGCCAAAATATAGGCCGTAGTATCGCCGGTACTCCAGAGACAAGTAGAAGAATCTATTCTGGGTAAAACATTCTGTAAGCGGATTGGGCCTGTATCGGGACATAAAACAGTATCCGGGCCAAGTTGCAGCAGCGGCAGCGGGTATACGGTAACCGTATCGGTATAAGTACTGCCGGGACAGGCCCTGAAATGTGTGGTCAGTTGTACCCCAAAGGTGCCGGGGCGATCATAGGCATGCTGAACAAGGCCTTCCAGTTCCCCGAAAAAGCGGGCGTCATCGCCAAACTGCCATTCCAGGCCGGTTACGGAACTATCGCCGAGCGGATAAAAATCAATGTGCTCGCCTTCGCATATCGAGGTCTTCGGCAAATGGAAGGAGCCTGCAATGTGCCGGTCTACAGTGATTAACCTGTTAAAAGTATCACTGCAAATGGCTCCCTTACCTACTAATTGCACATTATATAACCCGGGTTCTGCATAAGTATGGACAGGATCAGGATCTTGATCATATGTGCCGTCGTCAAAATTCCAGTGATAAGAGGTATAATGGGTATTCGATGTATTTTGAAAATCGGCCGCCTCACCCTGGCACAATATGCTATCTATTTGAAAAGAAACCCGGTAGCCGGCTTGGGGAATAGCAACTGATAGCAGGGTGTCACAGCGCTCCGTAGCGATATGCAAACTATAAGTCCCTGCCGCCAATTGCCGGAGGGTATCACCACCCGAGATTGTACGGCCGGATGCATCCTTCCAGGTGTACCGGTAACGCACAGTATCACTGGGATAGGTACGCAACCGCACCGCTCCATTAGTTGCATTAAAACAAGCCGTATCGACGTCCATAACCGGCAAGACACCATTGGCAAATGCAACATAAAATGTATCAACATGATAGGTACAAGGAGGTGTATGATAAGACACCCAATACAGACCCGGCGTATCCGTTGTTGTAGCCGGCACTGCCATACCATTATTCCAAAGGTATCCCCAACCGGTGCTATCATCCATAGCCCGGATGGTATGATTTCTGCCATCGGTAAAACAGGGAGTGGATACCTGCCGCACGGTTAGTATAGTGTCTGAACGCACAACAGGAACCCTGTTGGGAAAGCCCCCTAAACCGGCGCCGGCAATGGCCGATATAAAATCAGGCTGCGGCTGGCAGGCTAAACCGGCCAAGTTAGGATGATTAATGACACCAACCGTGCTGCCGGCCGTCTTCAGCTGCAGGTAATACACTTTTCCATCCGGCCCCAATTTTACATCAAAAGCATTATCAATAAAAGTTCGGGAACGAATTATCTCTTCGACGGTACTTTTACTAATGTCAAACTGGAACATGCCGCCGGAGGAGCTGACATTACTCGCTCCACTGGCATATACTTTAGAGCCATCGGGTGAAAAGCTAACACCATAATAACATTCTTTGCCGGGTACGTGACGATCACTCAATAACCTCAGGTTAGACAGAATTCCGGTAGCCGGGTTAAAATCGTACAATTCAACAGCATACCCGCCAGTACGGAAGCCATCGGACCGGCAGACGGCTACTTTTCTTCTATCGGGGCTTAGATCGATCTTACCAAATTGCAATCCGGCTGAATATATACCTTCAACATTCGACTCCACCGGAACACGGGAGAGACCGTTGCCCGTAACTTCATAGGATTTAAACCGGGAGCCACTGGCAGTACTAGGGTTGGGTATACAGATCAACCAGCTATTGCAACGATCGCCGGTAACACCCGTCAAATGTTCTGTCAAATTAGAATCCAGGAGAATACTACTGTTTTGTATCTCCACATCGCCCATGCCATTATTTAAACTCATATCTACAATGCTGTAGTATAGCCGGCCAGCCCATTGTTGCATCTCTGTATGTGTAAGGGAAAAAAGATAATATTTCCTTTTCTGTCCGGGCACCGGCATAATGAGCGTCGCGTTGCTTGTACTCCTGCAATAGGGCCATGTTCCTGGCAAAAGCGGATCTTTAATCAGCGTATCACCATTAGGCATAAGCTGGTGATCGCTGGTCCAAACCTGGTCGCCAGATGTATAAAACAATAAACGACCGGCCTCATCGCAAATGGAAGCCGTACGCTCCCCTCCCCCTATAGCGGAGCTATAGAAGGAGGGGGCACCCATATTAAAGTCCATGCCGGCATTACGTCCAAATACCCAAATATTTTCGAATTGAGCATTTACTCTTGGGAGCCCTATAAGCACCAACAAACAACTAAATAGCCACCGTTTTACTTTCCACATCAAAATCAAGTTTCATTTATAACAGATTCACACTGTTTTATGGCATCTTAATCAATTTTTCTACCTTTATTGTCTGCCCTTGCTGATCGGTAATATCCAATTTATACATGCCAGCCGGAATACCATCCAAGGCGATTACCACACTTTGTTTTACCTCTTTAATTACTTTTCCATCAACACTCCATATGCGTATACAGACGGGTACCGGAGCCTGCACGAATAACTGGTTTTTTACGGGATTAGGATATATACCCACCATTTTAGACAAGAAAGTTATATCATTAATATTAACATTGCTGACGCGGTAAATATCGGATGTATCACTGCAGCCTTTACTGCCCCATACAACTACCCGGTAATCCCCATTCTCTCTTACATAATAGCTTGAATCTGTAGCGCCGGGTATGACCTCACCATTTAAAAGCCATTGGTAACGCTCATACTGTCCTGCTCCGCCAGCGCTCAAATCGAAGCCCTTCACTAAAATCAGAGGATTCAGCCGCTCACCTATCTCTACTTGAAATGTATCTTTCCTATCATAACAATAATTGGTACTCTGAACCCAGTAGGTACCACTGGACACAACAGATTGGTCCGCATTTGCGCTTCCATCGTCCCATAAATACTGAGCGTCTTCCAAAGGCGATTGTAGTAAAACATTCTCAGCACAAATTAAGGTATCAGTAACTGTTGATATATTCTGCCGGATAATTTTAGAAACTACATTTGGGAAACCAAGATCCATCGAGCGTGCTATAGGCTTGCGTTCCCCATCTATTAGTATCGTGTCCCTGGTATCAAATTTTAACGCTGTATCATTGGGCGTCGATGCGCTACCTTGCAAATTGGGGAAATTAATTGCACCTAAAATGAGTGCGTAGGATGCTCTTACTCCGGATTTGTAATATATTTTTCCATCCGGCGCCAACTTTAATCCTGACATGGGAGCATTGCTAATTTTAGTTTCCGAAGCGACAATAGAAGAACCACTATTGGAACTGAGATCATATTGATAAATACCGCCGAGTAAGACCCTGCTGATATAAAGTTTATTGTTATCGGAGGAAAAACTGGCGCCGTAACATCCTGAATTGCTGTTAGGTATTAACAAGAGTTGGTTCGATACCCTACCTGTAGCAGGATCGAAATCATAAAGTTCTGCA
>JBEBWN010000081.1:0-12896 GCA_040392235.1 Taibaiella helva
CTTCCGTAATCAGGTTGCATTTGTTCAACTATATTAGTATGAAAGAGCTACTGAATGCCTACGCCCAAAAGAAAGCTGCAACCAGACAGCCCGATTTGTTTAGCTCTGCTTAGCCCCCTGCTTTTCAATTTCTATTATAAAACCCCACCAGAAAGGATGGGGAGGGAGTTTTTTTTGCTCAAACGAGTTTCCCCGGACAATAATGATTAAAATATCCAATTAGCATTCTGCCGACATCTTTTTCCTAAAATGAATCCCCGACCGCAAAGGCCAGGGATTCATTTTTTATGCCACGAACGTTACCTACCTATCTCACCTTATATTTGAGAGAATAGGATCTGCTACACTAATCGATGATTAACTTTTCAACCGCTTTAATATTGTTCTTTGAATCAGTCGCTTGCAGCAAATATAACCCCTGGGCAACATCTCCTACGAATAGCTGGTAGCCCTCCTTCGCGGTACGTATTAATTTGCCTTCAATACTGAACAACTGAATGTTCAGTGGATAGGCTGCCTGGATATGCACGTATTCCTGCGCCGGATTGGGATATACCCTGATTTTTCCGTCAACATCAAAATCTGCTACAGATACATTATTAACAGGATAATTATCAGAAGTATCAACGCATCCACCCGTCGTAGTGACAATAACACGATAATTGCCGTTCTCTGCTACCACGTATGTACTATTATTAGCACCGGGTATAACTGCATCATTAAGCATCCATTGGTAGGTGTAGAATTCATCTGATGTACTTAAAGTGAATCCCTCCACAGATACCATTACCCCCAGATCCCTCGATGCAGTAACATTAATGGTAACCGCTTTACAGTCGCCTACATTAACACAACCTCCCAGCCCTCTCACATAATAAGTCTTTGTTTCGCGGGGACTTACGGTCACGGTGGTGCCACTACCTACCGGTGTTCCGCTACAGGCGTCCTCATACCAGGTCCATTCCGTGGCATCATTCAATGGGCCCGCGGCGGATAAATGCACCGAATCACCAATACATATCTCGGCCTCTGAAGCGGTGACATCCGGAACTCCGGGAGCTTCGCAAACGGTGAAACGCTTCACTGTATTTTTAAGCCCATTTGCCTCATCGAAGAAAAGAGCGTAAGGATTGCCGTTACCATCCAGCGCTATGGAAGTATGTGCAGAGGTACCGTCAGAAATGCTTTGTCCACCAACGTATTCCCATTGTGTTCCATTATACTTCAACACAGAAGCTTTCAGGCCGATGCCATAGTCCTGCAGTATTACAAATGGTACACCTTGTTTATCAACCACAATTCGGTTAAACAAGCCGGGCGCACCGGATGTACCACCAAATTGTGCCGTGCCCACTACAATCCAATTAGTGCCATCAAAACGCTGAACCGATGTTTTAGGTGGGCCCTGGAAAGTGTGCGAATAAGCTACATAAACTTCATTATTAGGCCCGAATGCCATACCGATATCCTGTGCGGGACCGGCTCCGTTTCCGGTAACAGAAAGAAATGGACTACCAACATTCACCCAGTTAGTGCCATCAAATTTTTTCACACGAACCATACCCGGTGCGGCAGAACGATCTGTATAGGCTATATGGATTACATCATTCCCATCCAAGTCCATAAATGGATAACCAGCGGGACCAGAAACGATTGCATTGCCTCCTCCCACATTGCTCCAGGTGTTATTCCCATCATACTGCTTTATAACCAGCTGGCCTGTCGACATATCTACTGCAGAGAAGAAAACCTTTCCCACCTTATTCACCACAATACTACTGTTTTGGCAGGCTCCATTGGTCAATACCGTTCCTATACTCTGCCATTGCGTACCATCATACATCATTGCGGCTCCGGTTGACATAGCCGTACCGTCCGAATAGGCAAAGTATACGGTATCTCCTTTACCCAACGCAAAAGAACTGTGGTGTGCAAGACCGGGAGTAAAGCCAGGTGTCCCAACTGATTTCCAATCGGCACCATCAAACTTCATGACCACCCCATTTTTATTATTTAAACCAAAGCCCTCATCATTAAAGGAGATATACACTTCCCCCTTCTCATTTATTCTGATATTCTGCCAGTTACACACACCACTTCCAGAAGCGGAAAAACCGGCTTTGCCAACCAGCTCCCACTGCTGCCCATGGGCCCTCTAATTTATTCCGAATAAAGTCAATAAACAAATCAAAATAGTGCTTTTTTTCATATTATTTATTTTAAGATTAAATAGTTTCCTTTGCTGTAATCATCCTATACCGCTGCAAGTCATAGTATTCAATTACACAAATATATTAAAGCGGCTTCCCCTGGATTAGAGATAAACTACTTAATTCAGAAAATTTGAGTAGAACTACTCAATAAATAAGCAATTTCAGCAAAGAGCGTATTTGAACAGCCACATTCTCTATTTTTGTTTCATAACATCGTGCAGGAATTTATGATTACAGTACGCACACCCAAAGCTTTTACGGGCAGATCCTTTCGATTATGGCTACTGCCCTTCTATGTAATTATATTATGCAATATAAGTACGTCTGCCACGCATGCTCAAACAGAATTTAAATATTACATTTCCGACACCACATATATTCATCAACAACTCAATAAAGCTAAAAAATTGTTACTCGCAGGCTACTCCGATAGTGCAGCCTCCTTATTTCTCCACTGCCTTTATGAAAGTAAACTGTTCTTCTACAACTTCGGCGTTATCAAAAGCCAGATAGGCCTTGGCAATAGCTATGTGAGTACCGGTGCATACCCGAAAGCCATCCGTATTTATAGCGATGCTATTCCGCTATGTACAACCCGCAGGACCCGACAATTATTAACAACACTCTACAACAATATTGCCAATATTTATACCTACTGGGGCAATTTTGAGCAAAGCATGTTACTGTACGAAAAGGCCTTGCAGTCTGCTGAAGTGTATGGTGCTGAACTTCCGCTGGAAACCATTTATAACAATATTTCGATACCGCTGAATAAACTGGGACAGCCTCGGAAAGCTTTATATTACATCAACAAAGGTGAAGAGCTCGCCTTGCAAAAAGACAACTTTTATACCCTGGCCGATCTGTCTGTCAACAAAGGAGCAGCTTATAATCTGCTGGGCGATAACGAAAAAAGCAAATCCTATTATCAGACGGCTCTTAATATTGCGGAAAGATATGAGTACGTCAATGTTCGCCACACGGCGCATACAAACCTGGGTATACTGGAACTCAATAAAGGGAATGCCCGGGAGGCACTCGAATATTTCCAAAGGGCAGAAAAAGAAAAAGGAAGTCTCGATCCATACTATTACAACTTACGCATATTAGCTACTGGCGCAGCATACCTCAAATTAAAGGACTATAATAAGGCAGAACCTTATTTGAAGAAGTCGCTTTACATATCAGAAAAGTCCAATATTTTAAAAGACATGATAACCAGCCATGGTTTGCTCGCTTACGTTTATGCAGAAACAGGCGACTATAAATCTGCTTACCTGCATCGAACAAAAGAAAAAGAACTGGGCGACAGTATGGGTAAACAGGAGAATATTAAAACAGCAACAAAAATAGAAGCACAGTATAGGAATGCGTTGAAGGATAAAGAAATTGCGGCTAAACAAACAACCATAAATGCTCAGAAAAATGATATCAGCAAAAGGAACTTGTTAATCATTGTTTCCTCCTCGGCTCTGCTAATGCTGCTGGCATTCCTGATCACCCAACGAAGAAATTATAAACACCGTCGAAAGCTGGAGCAGCAACATATACAAAACCTATTAAAACAACAGGAAATTGACGTTATGAAAGCCATCATGAATGGTGAAGAACAGGAACGCATCCGCTTGTCCAGGGAGCTGCACGACAGCGTTATGATCCAATTCTCAGTAGTTAAAATGAATCTTAGCTCACTTATGGCCAAAACCCAACCAGAATTTGCTGAAGAAAACCTGCACCCCTTGGTAATCCAACTGGATCAAGCCACGGATAACCTGAGACACACGGCTCATAAACTAATGCCTGACATGCTATTAGAGGAGGGATTGGCAGAAGCGCTTTATCATTTTTGCGAGGACCTGCAGAAATATATTTCTTTAAAAATAGTCTTTCAACCGATTGGCGAAATTCCCCGTCTGAATGTGCAGTTCGAGCTGTCCGTTTATCGCATAGTACAGGAACTCATACAGAACATTGTAAAACATGCTGGAGCCAGCGAAGGGATAGTACAGATCAGCTTCGATAACCAATTACTTAGCCTGACTGTAGAAGATAATGGCAGGGGAATGCCTATAAAAAAAGTCGACGACAATTTCGGCTTGGGATTAAAAAGCATCTATGCCCGCATGGCAAGTCTCAAGGGTCGCATCGATATCCAAAGCGACGAAAATATTGGTACAACAGTCCGGATGGAGTTTGACAAACCAGAAAAATTAGACTGATTTTACTTATTTTAGAGTTTGGTTACGAGTAACTCGTTCTCCATGTTTGTCTATGATAATAAAAGTAACTATAGCAGACGATCATCCAATGGTCATTTCCGGCATACAAAATATGCTGCAACCATTTGCTCATATCCAGGTGATCAGTACCTTTTCTCACGGTATGGAGTTATTGGAAGGCATTAAAATTAACCAACCAGATGTGGTATTACTTGACATACTTATGCCGCATATGGAAGGCCCCGAGATAGCACAATCGATTAGCAGAGATTTTCCTGACATTAAAATTCTGGCCATCACCAGCCTGAACGCGCCTTCACATATTAAGTCTATGATGCGCAATGGATGCAAAGGTTACCTTTTGAAAAATACGGATCAAAAGATCCTGGTAGAAGCCCTGGAAACCGTTTTTAAGGGGGAAGAATATATTGAGCCAGTGCTGAAGGAGCAAATGTTGAAAAACATGCTACATTTTAAAGAACGGCAGGGTTCACAATCTGCCGATAAACTCCCCTTACTTACCCGGAGAGAAAAAGAAATATTACAGCTTATCATACAGGAATACAGCAGCCAGGAAATTGCGGAGCAATTATTTCTCAGCTTACGGACAGTTGAGAATCATCGCTTTAATATTCAACAAAAGCTAAACGTTAAAAACATCGTAGGCATGGTTAAAATGGCTATTCAAATGGGATTGGTTTGATTAACTATCAATGTAAGTCCCCCTATGGCCTTTGGCTACAAAACAGGCATGACAGGCGCTGTCTGTTCTTGTTGCAATAACAAGCGTGATTTACTCCGACCATCAAACACTATAATAATCCGGTCCGTCGCCTTTTCTACTGCTGTCGAATGGATAAATTTAGACAAATCAAAGGTAATGGGCCATATAATAAACCGGAACTTATGATGATTCAGGCCAAGCTCCTCAATGCACTTGTTAATAAACCTCCTGTCTCCTTCCACCCCAAATATGTCCTGCGGTTTCTGCTTATGGTAAAGGTAATAGTCCATTACCACCAAGTCTTTCAGTACCCTGTCTTCCGCACAAAATTCATTTGTAAAGTCAAAAAGTATTTGGAATACATCCTTTAGCGTATGCCTGTGAAACAAGCTTCTCGATGCAAAAAAAGTGCCTAACTCCTGCAAGAAATCAAAGATACTATAACACTCCGCTACATACTTCAGAGTATTTAAGGCCCTGTGTTTATTCCAGTAAATTTCCAGTGCATTTTCCAGGAGTATTATGTTATCCAGTTCCTCTTTAGACATAAAATTACTCCGAATGATCTGGTATGGCGGATTCGGGTCAAACTCGTAGCCGTAACGCTCATATTTTTCCCGGACAGGAGTGCCCTTCAAAAATTTAAGGAAACCAAGCTGCAGTTCCGGCGGATACAGCTTAAAAGTTGATTCAAAGCTGAATTTCAAATCTTTCCAGTATTCCAGCGGTAAGCCAACAATCAGATCCAGGTGCATGTCAATAACCTGGTCGAGTTGCTTAATCACACCGGCAGTTTTATCGAAGTTCTGCTTGCGGCTCACTTCCCGGTTGCTTTCCTGGTTCACAGTCTGAATACCAATTTCAAACCGGAATAATCCTTTGGGTACCCTGTCTTGTATGAAACGAATAATGTCCGGATGAACAATGTCGGCTGTGATCTCAAATTGGAATACATTGCCGGGTTTATGATGCGCCAATATAAAATCAAATAATTCCAGCGTAAAATCCTTTTTCACATTAAAAGTGCGATCCAGAAATTTAATCACCCGGCCATGCTTCATTAAATACAAAAGATTGTTCTTAATCGTATCCATAGGCAGGTAGCGCACCTTATTGTCCAGGCTGGCCAGGCAAAACTCACATTTGTAAGGACATCCCCTGCTTGTCTCAATGTAACTTACCTTATTATATAAATCCTCCGGCAAGTCATATTGATAAGGATTTCTATGCTCCAGTAAACGCAGATCAAATTGAACAGACTGCTTCTGGTAATGAATATGTCCCTCTCTTTTGTAAATCAAATTGGGCACCGCCTGCAAATCCGGATAATTATCCATAAATGCGCCAAACGGTATTTCTCCCTCTCCTGTAATAATATAATCCACACAGGGCAAAGCTATTACCGGCTCCCATTCGTAACTTACCTCAGGTCCTCCCAATAAGATCTTAATCCCGGGATTTAGAGACTTTAGTATTTCTGCTACTTCAAGAGTTTGCGTTATGTTCCAGATATAACAACTAAAACAAACCACATCGTACGTCGACATTTCTCGGGCTATCTGCTGAAAGTCATCTTTGATCGTATATTCTTTCCATGCCAATCCGCCCTTCTTCCGGTTCAGATCGAATAACAATCGAACAGCCAGATTAAGATGTATATATTTCGCATTTAAGGTAGTCAGTAAAATAGCCTCCATCGGTCACTCATCGCTTTTATACGGCTCAAAGATACTTCTAAAACTTATAATCGGCCTATAGCTAGTTTACAGGATGGACGCCAAAAGTAAGGTCCCAAACAGACAAGCCCATTGAACGACTTTACGTCGCATACAAAATTTATCTCTATAATGTTCTGAGAAAAACGGCATAGGCTTCCCCGGCAGATCGTTTTAACTTTTCATCGTAAACATTTAACCTGCTTTTTTGCTATAGAAGATTCCACGAACCAATAAAAACCAAACCGATTTTAAACTGTGCCTCGATTATGAAAAGTGTATTAATTATTGATGAAGACAACAATGTACGAACCTCTCTCTCCCGTTTCCTGGGACGGCATCATTACAGAGTCCAAACTTGCGCTTCCTATACAGATGCAGGACAAATGCTACGACAAGAAAAATTCCATTTAGTTTTCTATGACTATAACATAAACTCGGCCTATAGCATTCCTGAGTTCCTGCAAAGAATTAAAATCTTACAGCCGGCCACAAAAGTGATCTTCACCGCTGCCAATGCAGCAGTAGATACTGCTGTATCGCTTATTAAATCCGGCGCAGATAACTACTTGAGCAAGCCTTTCTATCAAGACGAATTGCTCCAATGTATTGAACGAACGCTGGCCCAGCAAAATGAGCCGCAACCTTTGCCTGCACGCGTTCAGGAAAAAGCCAGGCCTTTAAAAAATATGAGTCCCATCAAAGAAAAATACATTATGGGCGATAGCAAAAATTCCCGGGAACTCTACCGAAATGTGGGCATTGTGGCGCCAACCAACTTCAGCGTTATTTTGTATGGCGAAACAGGTACGGGTAAAGAATCTCTGGCCCGCCTGCTACATGGACACAGCCATTTTGCCCAAGGCCCTTTTGTCGCTATCGACTGCGGAAGCCTGTCTAAAGAACTCGCCTCCAGCGAACTTTTCGGTCATGAGAAGGGAGCTTTTACAGGTGCCTCGCAATCAAAAACAGGCGCCTTTGAACTGGCCGACGGCGGCACACTTTTTCTTGACGAAATTGGCAACCTGGACTACGAAATTCAAACCAGCTTACTTAGAGCGATACAGGAAAAGGTAATCCGGAAAGTGGGTGGTACCCGGGAAATCAGTACGAACATGCGCTTCGTTGTTGCCTCCAACGAAAGCCTGCCGGAACTCGTTCAAAAGGGCACATTCCGCGAAGACTTATACTACAGACTAAATGAGTTTGAGCTGATTGTTCCACCTTTGCGGGAACGGAAAGAAGACCTGAACGCCTTTATTAACTCGTTCTTTGAAGAATCCTGTGAAGAATTGCAAAAAAATATTCCGGGTATAGAGTCCGGAGTATGGGGAGTACTCCATAATTATAATTGGCCTGGAAATATCAGAGAACTGAAAAATACCATCCGCAGGGCCTGCTTACTATGTACTGAAGGTCAAATGATTAAAAGAAAAGCATTTCCACCGGAAATACTAAACCCGTTACCGGTCCTGACTTCTGCACCTGCAACAGCGGTACCAGACCTGGAATTATATGAAGAGCCAGATCATCAACATATCTATGGATTGAAAGACGCTGCGCTCCGCGCCGAGTATTCTAAAATTATACAGGTACTTAAGCGGGTGAAATATAATAAAACTAAAGCAGCAGCATTACTCAATATCGACAGAAAGACGCTGTATAACAAACTCAAATTTATACCAGTATCATGACAGGATACAGGTTTCCTCTCCAATAAGCCATTGCCAGGGTTAATTATTCCAGCGATGGCTTTTTTTATCAATGTACATTAATACCGCGGCTCTGTATTAGCCCGTCTGCCGGTGTCATCCTCCCTGGGCAAGCGACCAGTAGTATCCGCCGGATCATCGGCATCATATCGTACCGGCGGTGTGCCATACAAATTCGTACTATCTATATTAGTGCTCTGTGGACTTAGTTCACTATCTCCGCCAGTTTCTTCTCTTTCTCCACACGAAAACAATAAGAACAGGCTTCCCAATAAGCAGCCCATTTTAAACTGATGTTGAATTTTCATATGCATTCATTTTAGAACATTAATAACAATCGACGGAGTACGGGAATGTAAAAAGCTACCCGTTTATAATCTCTCCTCCGTTAGGATGCAGTACTTGCCCAGTTATATAGCTGGCATCTTCCGACGCCAGGAAAACATAACAACCGGCAATTTCATTAGGCTGCCCGGCCCGGCCTAAGGGTACCTCAGTACCAAACTCTGCAACATGGTCTTCCGAAAAGCTAGCCGGTATCAGCGGTGTCCAAACCGGTCCGGGTGCGACGGCGTTGACCCTTATATCCCGTTTTGCAAGTGCTGCCGACAAAGACCGGGTAAAGGATACCAATGCCCCCTTAGTTGCGGCATAATCAATCAAATGGTAGCTTCCCCGGTATGCTGTAACAGAGGTAGTCGTGATAATTGACCCTTTTTTTTCTATAAAGGGCAAGGCAGCCAGTGTAAAATAAAATGCTGCAAATACATTTACTGCAAATGTTTCTTTGAGCTGTTGAGCAGTAATGTCCTCTGGTTTTTCCTGCGGATACTGAACTGCGGCGTTATTCACCAGAATATCTATTCTACCGAAATGAACAATTGTTTGCTCTACCACATACTGGCAAAAACGTTCCTCTGTAATATCGCCGGCGTATAACAGGGCTTTCCGTCCTTTCTTTAAAATCTCTTCCGCAGTTTTTTGGGCGTCCACATGCTCATCCAGGTAGGCAATAACAATATGTGCGCCAGCTTCTGCAAAAGCTAAAGCCACAGCCTTACCAATACCACTATCCCCACCGGTAATGATCGCTATTTTGCCTTCCAGTTTGCCCCCGCTAAAACGGCTTTCCGGATCTGTCTCCGGCTGCGGCTCCATTACCGCCTCCAATCCGGGCTGTATTTCCTGGTGTTGCGGCGGAAAGCCTTTTTCCTCCAATTTCTTTGGCTTATTTTTTTTCGTTGCCATATTTCCTGTTTAATTTGATTGATCTTCAAGAGCTTCAATGGCGATTACTCCTCTGTCATAGCTTTATTCCAATAGCAAACCATATGTCTTGATCATTTCATTTATCTGATAGACAATTCTTTAACTGCAATCGCTATACCTTAAGACAATAAGATTACAAGGAAGTTCGGATATATAAAATCGAACATTTCTTAATACATTAAGGAACAAAATTTTACAGGAAAAGAAATAGATTGAAAGATAAACTGCCCAAGAGGTGTTGGGTAAGCCCCTGCCTGCGCTTACTGTGGCAAAGAATAATCACATTGTAGAACAATATACACAATAAGAAAAGCTGCTACATCAGTATTCCTGAAGTGTTTAACAAAAAAATGCGGTTAAACCGGCACTTGCCCGACCAAACAGAACATGCCGGCTGCCTTACATAGCACACAGCCTTAATCGCCTGATAGAAGCGGGGCACGATTAGTGTAGTCATTATTGTTATTGGGGGAAATAACCTTTGCTCTAACATGGAAGCTGTGTGCGCAATTAATAGTCATTATTTTAATTCCTCGGCGCCTTTGTATTGCCTTACTCTTCGCCTGACATTAGCGGATCAACAAATAGTCATGGGTCGGTTTTTCAAACCAGGGTTTATTACGCAACCAGTAAACTACCCATTTCAGTCCCTTAGGTCTGGAGTATATTTGTTTTAAGTTGCGCCAGAAAGGTGGACATACCCACTGGAAAGTAACATTGTAACCTAAACGTGCCAATTCTTCCCGTATAAACGCCCTATCCTCATCAAAATATAAAGCCTGAGCTACAACCATACCGGGCGAATCTGCAGCCCTTTCATGAACCGCCAGGCATAACTGCCGTACCAAAAGCCGTACCTGCTCCCTACTCCGGAGTTTAAAAGTCGAAACAACCGCAATAACCTCCTGTGGCGCCGCCAGATCACCATCGAAAAAGAGATATCCTTTCTCGGCGGCAACCTTAGCGCCCCAATAGTTCTTTCCACAACCCATTTCACCAAATAAAATAATTATATCTTTCTGCATGCTCAATAAATATTACGGCATTACTTCCTAATGCTCCGGCAGTCATTACGCTGTTCCTGCCGCCAAAAATTTCGATACAAATCGCGTTCACCTGCCGCAACCTTCTCGAGCCAACTAAAGGGGTATAGCCTGTCCGTAAGTAAATACATTATCCGGGTCATACTTGCGTTTTACGGCTCTGAGTCGCTCCAGATTCGAACCGTAATAAGCATTCAAATAATCGTCTTCATGTGGATCTATGAAATTTTGATAACAATGCGCAGAAGTAAAAGGCATCATATCCTTATGAAAACGATCCAGCCAACGCTCATTCAAAGCTATTGTGGTACTACTATCCGCTTCGCTCCATTCCAGGTCAATACTAGACAGCATAGTATACCCCCTGTGCACCATCGCCATTTCATCAGGGCGTTTCCGGTCTATGGCGCCGCCCAGCAGAAAAAACTTCCAGGTAACCGCTTCGCTGGTTCCGGGCCAGCTGCGCAAATAATACAGAATTGTTTCAATCGCATTCCCATCCAGGTATCCCTTTATAAATCGCGACCGTTCATGCGCGTACTCGGGTAAGCCCTCTTCTGAAATGTCCTCCTGTCCTTGCCAATACGGTTTTTCCGCCATCGTCATAGATTGTGGTGCCTCCACATTGATAAATGGCTGCAAAATCTCCATCAGTTGCCCCTGGCTGCCGGCAAAACTACCCATGATAGCCAGTTTAAGACTTCCGCTCCCTTCTGTAGTTACACTCAATTTTAAACCCAGCGTATCAGGGGCCGAAGCAATTACACGTTGTGAAACCCGGAGTAAGCCTTCAATGTTCCGGTTCCACGCAAACTGGAACACAGTTATATTTCCCGTCTCAAATGTCTCAAATACGAACGAAGTATGAATACCAAAGTTACCGCCACCGCCGCCTCTGCAAGCCCAGAACAAGTCTGCATGTACTCTCTCATTACAGGTAATAACTTCGCCACTAGCCAACACTACCTCTGTCTCCACCAGCCTGTCACAAGTGTAGCCATTCATTCTCATATCAAAACCGATCCCTCCACCAAGCGTTAAGCCCGCCACGCCGACTTCAAAACAACGGCCATGCGTAATAGAAACGTTGTGCCGGTTACCCGCTGCAAACACATGTTTATTACGGGCACCGCCTCCCGTCTTTAGTAAACGGGTACGGGCATCATAACTAACACCATTCATCAACGAAACGTCCACCATTAATCCAGGCGTTGTAGAATAACCACCGTAAGAATGGCCGCCGCTGCGGGCCACTAACGGGATCCCGTATTTCCTGGCCCAAACCAGGCAAACGCTAACATCCTCGCTTCGCTCACATAAGGCAATACCCCTGGGTAACACATTATTATACTGCAAAGCCCATGGCGCAGCCTTTTGCCGGAAGCCACTATAATCCGGGCGCAATAGCTCACCTTGTAAAGCCCTGGCCAGTTCATTCCAAATGGCCTCGGCTTCATCTATCGACTTTCTGCAACCGCCAAACCAGGGAAGGCCCAGAGCCAATCCAGCGGTAAGAATACTACTTGTTTTCAGAAAATTCCTCCGGGAGACCGCCGGGGTATGCTCTGCATCAACTTTGTGCTGCTCAGTGGTTTGAATAGATGACATAGATAGAATGGAGATGTTAAATATTATACACAAAAAAAGGTGAAAATATAAAATATTCGCAAAGGATGCAATACATAATGAATAAATACAGAAGCAAAACCAAAAATTACAGTTCTGTAAGGTTTGCCATTGCTTTTGACAATCTTAGTTTACAAGCCCAACTGAATAAGCATCAGTCAGAAAAGTCGGGGATGGAAGAACATCAAGTATAAATACTCTCTGCGTCGATAAATCGATTACAGTAGGAATTCGATAAATGTCGTTTTCGTAATACACTATCGATTGTTCTGGGCTAAGATTCTTTAGCGAGAGGAATCAGAACATTCCACTGCAGCGCGTCCGTGATTCTGCTTCATGTTGGGGCTGGGGTTATGGCTTCCCGTGTGCCAGTGG
>JBEBWN010000082.1:0-12863 GCA_040392235.1 Taibaiella helva
GTTTACATAACAGGATCGTTCAATGGCATGGCAGACTTCAATTCAGGTCAGGGATCTGTTACTGCCGTTGGCGGGGACGATATATTTTTAGCCAAATATGATACCAGTGGTAACTATATCTGGGCTAAAGGAATAGGCGGGAATTTGTATGATGCTGGAGCAGGATTGGCCTTAGATAGCGTGGGCAATATATATATGACAGGATTATTTGAGGGAATTGTCGATTTTGATCCGGGTACCAGTGCTGGTGTCATCACTCCCCAAAGAGGGGGTGGATGGGATATTTTTGTAGCCAAATATAATGCTGAGGGTAAATATCTGTGGGCTACAAGCATAGAGGGAACCGGCGCTTATGAAAGCAGCCTGGGCATAACTCTTTATGGCGGAGGCAATGTATATGTAACCGGATATGTTAATTCACCACAAATTCATTTCATGCCCGGCAGCACGGCGGGCACGTTTAATCGCATAGGCCGCGATGACGCGTTTTTAGTGAAATATAGTTGTAGTGATACCTCTATAATCCCTATGTCTGCAAAAGAGTGCGGCGATAGTTACCAGCTGAATGAAGAAGTATATACAGCAAGCGGTAATTATGTGCAGCATTTCTTTAACACGGCAGGATGTGATAGTGTTATTACGCTTGATTTGACACTATATCCGTTTGAGCAACCCTCTATTACCATTAATGGATTTGAACTGGGTGTAACCGGTACTTATGCAACTTACCAGTGGATTAAAAACAGCGAAGATATTCCAGGTGCTACCAACGCCACTTATACCATTGCCGAAAATGCAGATTACCAGGTAAGGGTTACGGATAATAATGGTTGTGAAGGTTTGTCGAAAGCGTACCCTATTAACAATGTTAATATATATGATGTAGAGGCGAGCAGTAGTCAGGTCAGCATTTATCCAAATCCTGCTAATGAGCTGCTTTATGTAAAAAGCCCGGTTGCTGTTCAGCTTTACCTGACAACTCTGGATGGCAGAGTTATACAGAGCTTAGCTAATGTTACTTCTATTTCTGTAAAAGGTCTGCCGGAGGGCATGTATTTACTTTCTGTATTTGATACGGAGAAAAGGTTAATTAAAATAGAGAAAGTAGTGGTTGGTCATTGAAAATAGTATAGCTTAAGAATCTTCATTATTTCGTGGTATTTACCTGGAATATAAGTAATGATGTCAAAATAACTTTCACTATTTCCAATATTTCGGAGACGTCTCTACTCCGGACATGATGGTACTTGAGGAAGTTATTTTGACTATTATACCAGGTTATTTTGACGAGATAACTTCTCGAATTGCTGTCATAACGACGGGTTTATTTTTTGCAAAAAATGATAGCATAATGACGGATGTCCAAGCGTTAGAAAATAAGGGCATTGGTACAAACTCTCGTTGGAAGTTGAAGAATGACGATGATCTCGGCCCTTGTGATGCCCTTCGGCGAGGCTTTGGGTGACAATATATAGGGCAAAGGCAGGGAACGGAATACGATCATACCCGTCATGGGTACCGAAACTATCGCTGTGTCGACATGATGCGAAGAAATATATTACGAAATCAGTTTTTTAAATTGGGAAGTTATTTTGACTCGATTCCTAAGCCATTACCAATTTGTTATTTTATGAAGGAAAAAATGAGGATGATTATCTTATCCGGATTATTTTTCTTTCTCATTCTTTCGTCTTTCGGACAAGAAGAAAACATCTGGATTTTTGGCAGTGGGTCAGGATTGGATTTTAACTTTTCACCGCCTAGAGGTATTGCCAGCAGCATACAGTCAAATGAAGGGTGTGCAAGTGTTTGTGATGAAAGAGGAAACCTCCTGTTTTATACAGACGGTTCTAATGTGTGGGATAGAAATCATTTAATAATGTCTAATGGTTTCCATATCCAGCCTTATGCCAATGCCTGGGGATCGGGGAGTAGTAGTACCAGTCAGGGAGCGCTAATTGTGCCTGTACCGGGTAGTGATAGTAGATATTATATCTTTTCATTGACTTGTTATGAACAGGGGCCGGCAGATATGGGCAAACTGTTTCATTCTGTAGTGAACATGGATTTAAACAATGGCCTGGGCGATGTGGAAAAAGACACAAAAGGTGTATTGATAGATTCCCTGCTTACCGAACAAATGACCAGTGTCAGGGGCAATGATTGTAATATATGGTTACTGACCCTACGACGTGATGGATACTTAAAGGCTTTTGAAATTTCATCCGGGGGTGTTAAAAGCGGGGTAATTTCTCCTGTTACAGAAAGCAACCCTTTTAATATGAATCCCCTGGAGAATGCCTATGGTATTACCGGTTGCATGGATGTCTCGCCTGATCGTCGGAAGATAGCGATAGCCAGAAATGCCCTTGCTGTATATGATTTTGATGTAAAAACGGGTTTGGCTACAAAGCCTTTAATCCTGTCAGAAATCAATGATAAGTATTACTCCGTTTGTTTTTCTCCCGATAATTCAAAATTATATTCGGGAATAGGTTCCGGGCCAGGTGCTGGCATTAGCCAGTTTGATTTATCTAATACTACTTTGCCTGAAATTATTAATAGCAAAGCGACTGTGCATGCAGGGGCAAACCGTTACTATATCAAAAGAGCGCCGGATCTAAAAATCTATATAGCAAGATTCAATAGCCAGACTCTGGATGTCATCCGTTTCCCCGACCTTCCGGGAGCAAGGTGCATGTATATGCCGGATGCACAGCCGTTACATGAAGGGGCCACATCTAAATTAGGTTTACCTAATACCATTTCCCGATATACCTATACGGATACTCTTGTACTTGTAAATGAGGTTGAAGCTTGTTTTACAGATCAGCTTACACTATTCCCATCGTCAGCAGCTTCAAAATATACCTGGAGTATCGGAGATACTGCTCCCAGTATTACTGTTACCCAACCAGGTACTTATTGGGTCACTTATGGAACCTCCGATTGTACATTCAATATGGACACCTTTAGGGTAACTTTTTTCAATCCTTTACTTGTAATTGATGCAAGCTGTAAAGATGATAGTAATGGGAAAGCAAAATTAATAGTGGGGGACAGTCATTCGGTTTATACTTTAACCTGGTTAAATAGTAGTAATGATACCCTTTCTGTAACAGATAGTTTATGCAACGTGTTAGCAGGCAACTATTATCTGCGTGTAAATACAACCAACGGCTGTGACACGGTATTACCTATTTTTATACCAGAAGTAGATTATAAGGTATCTTTTGATGCAGATACACTCATATGCGAAAATGATACCGTAACCTTTATCAATACTTCGGAAGATCATTTTACCGACTTTAACTGGTATTTCGGAGATGGCGCTAAAAGTAATATACGAGACCCTTATCATATTTATAACCAATATGGAGCGTACAGCGCCATGCTTGTGGGAGGAGGATACAACTGTGTGGATACGGTTTATAAAACCATAATTGTTGATATACCAGTATCCGGTATTTCATTCAATTTGGAGCGTAATGAAACCTGCATAGGGGAAGGAGTTAGTTTTTATCCGCATGTAGACAGTTCTGTAGTTAATTTGTCCTGGTCATTTGGAGACCAGAACGGATTTACGGCCGGTAGAGAAGTAGTACGACATGCTTACGATATGCCCGGTATGATGTATGTAACATTAAACGCTTCATTTAGAGCCTGCCCTGATATGGAATATACGGATAAAGTTATTGTGCATGATCTTCCCCCTGTAGATCTGGGGCCGGATTCCGCAATATGCTATAAGAAAATGCCCATCCTGCTGCAAAACTATGCTCCCGCTCAGGAAGGTTACCGTTACTTGTGGAGCACAGGGGATACCCGTCCTGTTATTACAGTGGCACATCCGGGCAGGTACAGCCTTACCGTGGCCAATGAGCAGGGTTGTGTTACTACTGAAAGTGTAACCCTAATCAAAGACTGCTATATCAATATTCCTAACGTGTTCACGCCTAATGGAGATGGCTTCAACGACTATTTCTTCCCCGGACAGTTGCAATCCGTAAGTATGGTTACTTTTCGTATGCAGATATTTAACCGTTGGGGACAGCTCATATTTGAAACCAATAATAGAGCAGGCCCGGGATGGGATGGAAAACTAAATGGCAAAGACCAGCCGGAAGGCGGATACATTTATAGCGTAATGGTAACATTGACTAATGGATACAGTGAAAAATATGAAGGGAATCTAACGCTGATAAGATAAGCTGCTGTTGGGGAATAGTATTAGCGTAGTATGTCTCGAAGCTGCTAAAAACAGTTGCACCTGTTTCTATGTCATCTTATTATCCTAATGGGGATGGCTTTGCTTACTGTGTATGCATTTACTGGCGCATGTCCTCTCGCGTGTCCCTTCCTTTATTCCTTCTCCGTACCCGTCCTTTGTACTGTACGAAGCAATCTCTTTAGATTTTTTTCGCGCGTGCCTGCCTCTGGCTCCGGAGCATCATGCCCCATCAACGCGTCATGCCAACACCTTTATTTTTTGCAAAAAACGATAGCATAATGACGAACAACAAACGTTCTTAAAAATAGCGTGACAGATACGGATGCAGGATCATTAGTGCTCAGGGATCCTCCTGTATTAGTCTGCGTTTCTGTCATAACAGCATGAAACTGTCTCTGTCCCGATGAGCTGCGTATGCCTTTGACCTTCGGATGGACTGCCCCATCAACGCGTCTTGCCGACCGTAGTGGAGGCACCCCTGAGCATGGGTAGAGTGCTTACACTTACCACACATTTCAGCAAAGGCAGGTCCGGCGAGCTCCGACGGGATATCTCCAAGCGCTTTCCCCTCCGCTACACTACAGCGAAAGCTTCGGTAGGATGCGGGAGTAAGAAAAGTAGCACGGCGAACACAAGGCTGCCAAAGCCCCTATATAGTCAAACCAACGCGTCCTGCCGACCGTAGTGGAGGCACCCCCTGAGCATGGGTAGAATGTTTGCATAACTGGAATACCAGCAAAAGTAGAGTGTCTACTTCGAATTATACCGGACACCTGAGAGGGTATTCCCTACCCTGCTTCAGCAGCAACGCTTTACCAAAAACAGGCGGGCAGCATACCCATCCCGGATTTCAGGAACAGGCAAATTGATGAAGCAGGAGTAGAAGTGGCCATGGTCATTGAGCCCCAATCTGTTTCTCTCTTATAATGCTAATAGGGTTGTAGTAATAAGCATTGAAATCGATAATATTAAAAATTCTGAAGTGGTTGGATTTGTTTATCCAGAGCGCACTAAGTATTCTCAATATATAACCATTACCTGGCAGTATACTTGAAACCCTGCAACTTGGTTTTGGGGTTTATGGTGTGCTATTGTGCTGAACGGAACAGTAGGATTACCGGGGCAATCGAATAGCGCTGCAAGGCTCAATGCCTGCAGGGCAAATAAAGGGAAGCCCGTAAGAAGAAAATATTGCTTTTGTGCCATCGGCTCTTTAGCACCATCAGACTAGTTGGTCATGGTGCCGCATGGAGATCAATACATGATAAACCA
The DNA here is from genome assembly GCA_040392235.1 of Taibaiella helva. Lineage (GTDB taxonomy): Bacteria > Bacteroidota > Bacteroidia > Chitinophagales > Chitinophagaceae > Taibaiella > Taibaiella helvus_A. The sequence continues at coordinate 5,504 of JBEBWN010000082.1, forward strand.
CATTTGTCATATATGATGCATTGAAATGCCGCACATACCAGGGCAATGCGGACCACGACGGCTCCTCTTTTTTCAAAATGGATTTTTTGGATGGCGCTACGGAGGAAGCGAAGCAATATTATAGCGGTATCCTGTTATAAAGGATGGTAGAAAAAAAGACGCGATGAGGTCAAGCCAAGGTTGCAGCGGCAGAAGAAAGCCGGACCAGTTGACTACCCTAAAAGAAAGCACACTGCCGTTTCGGCAATGGAGATGGGGAATCGAAGGCATATTCTACGCTTCCCTGATCTGTGTCACTGTCCATTTGAAAGAACATGTTACAGCCCGCATTAGCTCAAAATTCCGGGTTTTCCTGCCACAAAGCAAAACGCTATTTAGAGCAGGCAGTTGCAGCCTTCGCTGCTTTGGCCAGGAAGACGGTCGCTACGCAGGCGGCTATGCCCCTGTCCTTCAGCTTTGACAAAGCACCTTTTCTTCGTATCTTTCCGTTTGAGGGCGCCCGGTGTTCTGGAGGGAATGCCTGTTATATTCTGTAATTTCTGCCATTATGATGAAAAAGAGCATTGCCGCATTTGATAGCGCCGATTTTGAGCTGGTAAAGAGCATCGCCCTGACCTTTCCGGGTACAGAAGAATCGGTTTCACACGAGGGGACGCCCTCTGTTAAAGCTAACGGGAAGCTGATGTGCCGCCTGCACGAAACCGGCGCCTTTATACCCATCCGCCTCGATTTTACCTTCAGAGAAGTGTTCCTGGAACGCTATCCCGAGTTTTTCCTGTTACCGGATCATTATAAAGCTTATCCATACGTATGTATATGGACAGGGACCCGGGACAAAACATTGCTGAAAGAGGTTTTAACGTTGAGCTGGAAAGGCTTGGCAACCAAACGCCAACTGATCGCTTTCGACAACCAGGCCCCCGGTAAGTAGCAGCACTTTGCAACAGGATTGCAGCCCGACCGCCTGTACTTTTGTGTAAGGAAGAGTAATAAATAAGGACAGCATGGAGCATAAACATATATATGACGAACAGGGCAGGCAATTATGTTGCACCCTGGAGGATAAAATAAATAACCAGACAGCGCTATTAGCCGACGCCACGTTAACGTCAATACAAGATGGAAACCGCAAAGAGCATAACCATGAACAGGATCATGATCATGACCACGAGCATGCCCATCAGGCAGGACAATCCATAAGGTTCTTCCTGCCCGCCATCATCTCGGGCGCACTGTTATTGCTGGTCCTGGGTTTAGATCATGTTATTACCACAACCTGGTTTCAGGGCTGGATACGATTGGCGGGTTATACCGCTGCTTATTTGCCCGTTGGCTTTCCTGTGGTTCGCGAAGCCTTCGTAAGTATAAGGAAAGGCAATATTTTCTCTGAATTTTTCCTGATGACGCTGGCTACTATAGGCGCCTTCGCTATAGGCGAATATCCTGAAGCTGTGGCCGTAATGCTATTTTATGCTGTGGGCGAAATATTTCAGACCCTTGCAGTGAGCAGGGCAAAAGCCAGCATAAAGTCCCTGCTGGATCAACGGCCGGATGAAGTTATGGTGCTGGTTGATGCGCAGGCTCGTACGATGAAAGCCAGTGCAGTGGAGCCGGGTGCGATAGTACAGCTCAGGGCGGGAGAACAACTGGCCCTGGATGGTATACTGTTATCCGAAACAGGTTTTTTTAATACCGCAGCCCTCACCGGGGAGAGCAAACCCGACCGCAAGGCTAAAGACGATACGGTGCTGGCCGGGATGATAAACCTGGACCAAACTGTGGAGGTTAAGGTAACAGCAGGTTTCAGCAATACCAAATTAAGCCGGATACTCCAACTGGTACAGGAGGCAACGACGCAAAAGGCACCGACCGAACTGTTCATCCGCAAATTTGCCCGGATCTATACGCCCATTGTGGTGCTACTGGCGGTATTGCTTTGCCTGTTACCGTACTTTTTTGTAGCGGACTACATTTTCCGGGAATGGCTATATAAAGCCCTGGTATTTCTGGTCATTTCCTGTCCCTGCGCTTTAGTGATTTCAATTCCCCTGGGCTACTTTGGTGGTATTGGCGCGGCGGGCAAGCAGGGTATCCTGTTCAAAGGAGGACAATTTCTGGATCGCATGGCTGGTATAGAGCACGTAGTTATGGATAAGACGGGGACGATTACAGAAGGCATTTTTGAGGTGCAGGAAGTTGTTTTCAAACCCGGTTATGACCAACAGGATATACTGGCAATGATTAGCGCCCTGGAAAGCCATAGTACTCACCCGGTTGCCAGAGCGATACAACAATTCGCCGGCCGGTTGCCAGCGGAGATCAGCGTGAAGGAAGCGCGTGAAATCAGCGGCCATGGCCTGACTGGCCGGGTACAGGATAAAGTGTTGCTGGTAGGCAACTTTAAACTAATGGATCAATTCGGCATTATATATGATACCGAACCCGGCCAATTGGTCTATACTACTATAGCTGTGGCATATGATGACAGGTATATAGGTTATATTACTATTGCCGACCGTATTAAGCCGGATGCCCGGCTCTGTGTGGACAGGTTGACTGCACTGTCGGTAAAAACAACGATTTTAAGCGGGGATAAAGCATCGGTCGTAAAGGAAGTTGCGGCTACCCTGGGTGTTGCTGAGGCATTCGGCGACCTGCTTCCGGAAGATAAGGTGGATAAAGTAAAAGCCATAAAGGCTACCGGGGAAAGTGTCTGTTTTATAGGCGACGGCATAAACGATGCACCGGTGATTGCTGTAAGCGATGTAGGAATGGCTATGGGCGGGCTGGGCAGTGATGCCGCAATTGAAACAGCCGACGTGGTGATCCAGGACGACAAACCGGGCAAAATACCTTTGGCCATCAATATCAGCAAGCAAACCAAAAAGGTTGTCTGGCAAAATATAGCGCTCGCCTTTGGCGTAAAAATAATGGTACTGGCGTTAGGCGCAGGCGGCATAGCCACGATGTGGGAAGCCGTATTTGCTGATGTCGGCGTAGCTCTTTTAGCCATTTTGAATGCCGTAAGGTTGCAACATATTACTTTCAAATAATGAAGGTTAAAGCGAGAAACCCAAAAACAGGACAAAGTAATAAAGAGCAGCATAATCCATTTGCGGCAAAGCGGTTATAAGCACTTCACAAGACAATTAACTAGAAAAATCAGCATTGTGAGCAGGCCCTTGCAGAACTATTCTATAACATAGCCGCCGTTCTGGTAATGAAACACATATAGTTTCCGGTTTTCGAGGTATTGGAAATCGTTGGCAGCAGACCAGGCTGGCTCTATTATGTAGCGGGTAAACGGCGCGGCGCTAACATCAGAAATGTTGTTATTGAATACAGAACCGTATTTTTCCAGGAGGTTGCTATACCAGTATAAGGTTTCGTAACCCCTGTACACCATTTCGGAAGGTGTACCGCCATATTTGTTTTTGTACTCGTTAGCGACATAACGGCCGGCGCCTGTAGTAGGATCGTAGTAGAAGGGAGAGGTGTAATAGATGCTCAATCCCATCAACGAACCGGAATTGGTCAAGCCGCGTAGTGATTTCCAGGAGGGCATACCAAAGATTTCGAAGCGGTATTGTTTCGGCATACGCGCCAGTGTATTCAGGATTTCTTCGGCATGCGCTATTTCCAGGATGCTGACAAAAATGACATTTACCTCGGTACTGTCGAATAGCCTGGACAGGGAATCTGTATTCATGGTATAATGGGAACAGTCAACTACCGTAAGATCGGGATCATCAGCCAAAGCTTCTCTTAATTGCATGTAGGCATCTTTCTCACCCGATATATTACTATCCTTGAAGATAAACTTAGGGTGTTTGGTAAACTTACGGTTGGCCACACTAATAAGCTGCTCGATATGAGTAGACAAGGTAGACTGCATCAAAACAAAGTAAGGATTGCCCTTGATACCGGCATCGGCAGGCGATAAGGCGGAGATAAAGTTGATCTGCTTTTTTTGAGCGTACTGCGCTACCGCCGGGATATCGGGAGATTGCAGGCAACCGATAAGGAGATCGGAGCCGGTGAGTTTGGGCGAGGAAAGCAGGCGGGTAATATTTGTTGAAGGGTCGCTGATGTCGTGAACAAAGAGATCTATTCTTCCTTTTTTATCTTTCAGGGCCTCAGCGGCAATAGTCATGCCCTCGTAAAAATTGACATAAGGCATCGCATATTCGGGCAAGCGTTTATGCAATGGCTTATTTTGTTCAACCAGTTTATCCAGGTACAAAGGCAGCAGCACGTCGATACGGTACTGGTCTTTCTTTTCTATAACCGGGTATTCGGGTTCAATGCGTTTTTTTAGTTTGACCTGGTCTTTGCCCGGGGTTGATTTTTTGCCGGGATGGCTGGCTTTAGGTTTACTTTTCTTTTGTTCTTTCTTAAATATATTTTTCCAGAACTGGGCTTTAGCCGGCGAGGGGGCCCATATAAGGGAAAACATAACGAAAACAAGAATCCTGGGCAGTTTATTCATCTAGAAAACAATATTTACAGCGGCCGCCTCTTCCTGTAATGTCCTGCATCCCCCACTCTTTCATGGCAAGAACGACAAAAAACGGATAGCATTATGGTATTTTGCCGGGTCGCTTATCCTGCAAAACTAATTAAAACTGGGGCTTAGCTATTATTTTAGCATTATTTTTACCTTAATCAATAACAGGTCGATCAAATTAATTTAATCCATATACTAATTTATATATGGTATAATATGTAGTGAACTGGCCTCAATTGGCGTGTACCCATATTTTTTATATTTTCGCTCCATGCCTGAACTGAGTTTTACGGAAGAAAATTATTTAAAAGCGATTTACACTCTTCAGCAGGAAAGTGTTACGCAGGAAGTTTCAGTAAATGATATTGCAGAGCAAATGAACACCCGGCCAGCAACGGTAACGGACATGTTGCGTAAATTATCGGATAAAAGTCTTATTCACTATGAAAAGTATAAAAAAACCTTTCTCAGTGAAAGCGGTATTGCCGTAGCGCTGCAAATTATACGTAAGCACCGGCTATGGGAAGTGTTTCTATATAAGAAACTGCATTTTTCCTGGGATGAGGTGCATGAGGTGGCGGAGGAACTGGAGCATATCCGTTCTGTGAAATTGATAGAGCGCCTGGATGATTTTCTGGGCTTTCCTGAATTTGATCCGCACGGCGATCCTATACCCAATGCCGCAGGGGAAATAAAACCGGCTTCCAATACGACGCTTTCGGAATCGAACAAGGGGAAGAAGCTTAAATTGGTGGCGGTAAAGGACACTTCTACCGCATTTCTACAACACCTGGAGCGGTTCGGCCTGGCTATCGGCTCAAAAATGATCATAGAGGAATTCCTGCCTTTCGACAATAGCGTTATGGTGGCTATCGAAGGCAAAGCAGCCGTGATGCTCTCCGAAAAAATAGCGAGCAATCTCCTAGTGGTGGAAAGCGCTGCCAAATGACAATCTTGCTCTTTGATGTATGTTTTAACCTTAAAAGATTGTTTTAAATCTCAGGCGTTGATGGCGCCTTAATATTTTTTCATGATAAGTAATACTGAGTTCAATCAACTGGTTGAAGAACTGAAGAAAACAAATACAAAACTGGTGGCGGTTTCGAAATTCAAACCGGCCTCCGATATATTGAAACTGTATGACCTGGGACAGAAGGATTTTGGTGAGAATTATGTACAGGAACTGGTAGAAAAGTATGCAGCCTTACCAAAGGATATTCAATGGCATTTTATAGGGCATTTGCAATCAAATAAAGTGAAGTATATAGCACCCTTCGTTCATATGATACAGGGTGTGGATAGCTTTAAGTTGCTGGTGGAAATTAATAAACAAGCCGGAAAGCATAGCCGTATCATTGAGTGTCTGTTGCAGATTCATATTGCCGAGGAAGAGACTAAGTACGGGCTGGACGAGAAAGAATGCCTGGAATTGCTGGAATATTATAGCGCCCAAAAAGATAGCCTGCAGCATGTACGCATCCGCGGCCTGATGGGGATGGCATCGTTTACAGAAAAAGAAGAGCAGGTACTTGCCGAATTCCGCAACCTGAAGCATTTATTCGGGATTGTGCAACAAAGTTATTTCCTGGGCGACCCATCGTTTTCCGAATGCTCGATGGGCATGAGCGGCGATTATGAGCTGGCCACACAGGAAGGGAGCTCGCTGGTACGCATAGGAAGCCTCCTTTTTGGAAAAAGATAATATCCCAGGCATTCTCATTAAACCTAAGTGTTTTAACCTGGTCTAAGTGCCTACCCCTAAATTTTTATTGTTACGTTGTATGCGTCGCTATTTACATCATTTTACCCCATCCTTTTCCTCCCAAGGACGGTTACCGCTTAAAATTTATGGTTGTTTTTTCCTTTTGCTGAGTCTTTCGGCTTTAAGCTGTAATTCGGAGAAAGCAAAGGAAGGTGGCAAAAAAGGCCGTATGGACAAAGGCCTCTCCGCCGAAGCCGTCATTGTAAAAACGGCCCCTTTGCACTCGGTGTATAAAGCGAGTGGCACATTGTTACCTAATGAAGAGATACAGGTATACCCCGAGTCTGCAGGCAGGATAACGGGTATATATTTTAAGGAGGGAAACCGTGTACGGAAGGGCGAATTACTGGTGCAGCTGTTTGACGGGGACGTTAAAGCCCAGATACAGAAGCTGAAGGTACAGAAACAATTACTGATCACCACCCGGGAACGGCAAGATGAATTGCTGGCTATTAGTGGGATCAGTAAGCAGGAATATGACAATACCGTATCGCAAATTGCGGCGCTGGATGCCGATATCGCCTTTAGTGAAGCCCAGCTGCGTAAACTTCAGATAAGGGCTCCTTTTGACGGGGTGATCGGCTTACGGAATGTAAGCGAAGGCGCCATTGTATCGAATGTAACGCTTATAACGCTTTTGCAGCAACTTCAACCATTGAAACTGGATTTTTCGATCCCGGAGCAATATAAGGCACAGATAAAGTCGGGTGAAAAAATACAATTTACGGTAACCGGCCAGAGGGATACCTTAACCGGTACGGTAAATGCAATACAACCGGGAGCCAATGCCAGTACCCGTACTGTTGATATTCGCGCTCTGATAAGTAATGCTGACTATAAATTGACGCCCGGAGCATTTGCCAATGTATTTATTAATTTTAATACTTTAGCGGATGCTATAACCATACCCTCGCAATGTATTATACCGACATCCCGGGATAAGAAGGTGGTCGTGATGCGCAACGGGAAGGCAGAACTGACTACTGTAACAACAGGTATGCGCCTGGTAGAAACGGTTGAGATTACACAGGGCCTGCAACCCGGCGATACGGTACTAACAACCGGTATTATGCAGGTTAAACCCGGAATGG
>JBEBWN010000083.1:0-12734 GCA_040392235.1 Taibaiella helva
GTCTACGGTTCAGGTACGCTCGCCAGGAAAGATTGAGCGCCCGATCCTCCCTCTATTTCCGGGGCCGCAGGCACTTTATTATCTTTGTCCAGATACGAATTATTCCTGAACCAACACCAGTGGTTTTTCCGGTAAAAGCGATATTGTGAAGGGTTAGCCTGCTTTATTGTGCTACTACTTTTCTAAATTGTACTACTACTTTATTCGTTTGTACTATTACTTTATTCGTTTGTACTATTACTTTTTTGCATTATACTAGTGCTTTTCTGAATTGTAGTACTACTTTTCTAAATTGTAGTACTACCTTTCCAAAAAGTAGTACAACTTTTTTAAATTGTAGTACTACTTCTTTAAATTGTAATACCACATTCTCCGATTGTAGTATTACTTCTTTTAATTGTGCTATTACTTTCCCGAATTATGATACTACTTTCTGAAATTGTATTAGTACTTTCCAAAATTGAATTGTTACAATTCTAAATTGTATAGTTACTTTTCTGAATTGTATAGCTACTTTTCTGAATTGTCTTGGTACATTTTTGAATAGTACCTGTACATTTTCTACCTTAACTCCCGGTTTTCTGCATTGTGGTATTTATTAAGGGGGCGGAAACTCTTCTACTTGTGCTAGTGTGCGGTCCCTTAACTTACCCTTTTGAGCATAAAAAAAGAGGCAGGTCTATTCAGACGGCCTCTTTTCCTAAATTGATAAATCTTATGTTCCGGTCTTCTTACCCCTGCAAAGCAGCAGCGCCACTCACGATTTCGGTCAGCTCGGTAGTGATGGCTGCCTGACGCGCGCGGTTGTAAGAGATTTTCAGATCACGCAGCAGCTCGCTGGCATTTTCTGTAGCTTTATCCATTGCCGTCATCCGGGCGCCGTGCTCAGACGCATTGGCATCTAAAATCGCTTTGTACACCTGGGTGTTCAGGATTTTAGGCATTAATTCCTGGATCAGTATTTCTTTTGAAGGCTCAAAAAGGAATTCAGTTTGTTTTTTCTCTTCTGCTGTCGCTACTTTCGGGATAGGCAGATAAGACTCGCTGACGAATATTTGTGTAGCCGCGTTTTTAAATTGGCTATAAACCAATTCAACCCGGTCGTATTCTTTATTCAGGAAGGCTTCCTGCGCATATAGGGCAGCACGGCGTATATTCTCAAAGCTTAAATCAGAAAATAGATTCCAGAATTGCTCTTCTACGGTATAGCCGTGGCGAAGAAAGTATTCATACCCTTTTTTACCAATCGGTAAAATGGTCACATTCCCCTTAGCATACTGGCTGGCATAGCGGGTTTCAATTGTATTTTTGGTCGCTTTTATTATGTTGGAGTTATAAGCTCCGCAGGTACCCCTGTCACTCGTAATGGGTATCAGCAAAATGCGCTCTGCTGTCCGCTCTTCAGCCAAAGGTAAGCTCATATCGCCGCTGAGGCTGCTTACTATATTGGTCAGCATTTCCTGCATTTTCTGCGTATAAGGACGCATTTGCAGGATGGCATCCTGTGCACGACGCAGCTTTGCAGCGCTTACCATTTTCATAGCTTTGGTAATCTGTTGCGTAGAGGTTACTGACTGTATGCGTAAACGAACTTCTTTAAGCTGTCCGGACATATAATATAAATAATTTTAATTTCTTTAATCGGCTGCAAAGGTACAACGCAAATGCGTGATGTGCAAATTTTAAGTTATCGTTTTTGCTGTGTTCAGTATTAATTACTTTTTTCCTTGATTTTATGGGTCTGATTGGTTGCCGGCAATACTGCTTCCTTCAATATCTTGTAAAGACGGAACACATCTTCAAAGGAATTATACATTGGTACGGGGGCTATACGTATTACGTTAGGTTCGCGCCAGTCGGCTATTACACCATGGGCAACCAGATGATCAAAAACCTCCCGGCCTCCTGCAGCAAATAATAAAGATAACTGGGCGCCCCTTCTTTCTGGTTCGGACGGTGTGATGATGCGGAAAGAGAGGTGTGAAAGTTCGCCTAGCAAGTATTCGAGGTAGGCGGTAAGCCTGATACTTTTTTCGCGCAGCTGGTGTATGCTTACTTTATCGAAAATATCCAGGGAGGCGGCATGCGCAACCATATTGAATACCGGCGCATTACTCATTTGCCAGCTGGCAGCGCCATTGGCCGGTACAAATCCTTTTTGCATTTTAAAGCGGGTAGCTTCGTTATTGCCCCACCAGCCGGCTAAACGAAAGGTATCGGGATTGTTGCCATGCTTTTCGTGAACGAAGATGCCGCCTACAGCGCCCGGACCGGAGTTCAAGTATTTATAAGAACACCAGCAGGCGAAGTCCACATTCCAGTCATGAAGCTGCATTGGTACATTGCCCATGGCGTGTGCCAGGTCGAAGCCGGCTATGGCGCCCACGGCGTGGGCTGCTGCAGTAATGTCTTTCAGGGGGTACCATTGACCGGTATAGTAGTTTACGGCGCCAATCATAACACAAGCCAGGCTATCGCCGGCATCACTAATGGCCTGGAGAATGTCTTCATCCTGCAGGCAATCTTCCCCGGCTTTTGGCGTTAATTCAATTATGGCATCATTAGGATCATAACCATACATTTTGACCTGTGTTTCTATCGCATATTGATCAGAAGGAAAGGCTCCTGCTTCCATTATGATTTTGTACCGTTTGCCCCGAGGTCTGTAAAACGATAGCAAAAGCAGGTGGAGGTTAACAGTAAGGCTGTTCATGGCAACTACTTCCTCTTCTTGAGCACCCACTATTCTGGCCAGGGAGACTGAAAATTGCTTTTGATAGCTAAACCAGGGTCTTTCGGCTTGGAAATGCCCTTCAACACCCCATTTAGCCCAATCAGTGAGTTCCTTTTCAAAAAGGTATTTGGCGCTTTTGGGTTGCAGCCCCAGCGAGTTGCCACAGAAGTAAAGGCAATCTTTTCCTTCATGTTGCGGAATATGGAAGCGCTCCCTGAAGGAGAACAGCACATCGGCATCATCGAGCCCACGTGCATAATCTATATTAGATTCAAAATTAGTCACAGAATTATGTCTATTTATTAATATTATTAGTTAGTGCAGGCTTTACGTCCATAAAGAGTTATGGTAGCTGTTCGCCCATAGGTGCCTCCGCAGAGTTGCCGGGTACGCCGGGTTTGTGTTGCACCATAAATCTTTTTTGAAAAATGAGTAATGTAATGACGCCTATTGAAATAGCGGCATCTGCCAGGTTGAATATCGGTTCAAAAAAGCGGAGTGTTCTGCCGCCTAAAAATGGGAGCCATTGCGGCCATGTAGTGTCGATCAGGGGGAAATAAAACATATCAACTACTTTGCCATGTAAAAAAGAACCATAGCCTTCGCCGGGGGGTACCATTTTGGCCAATTGCATAAAGTCGCTTTCGGTAAAGATCAGGCCGTAAAACATACTGTCGATCAGGTTGCCGGCAGCTCCGGCCAGTATTAACGCCGCACAGATCAACAGGCCGTTGCTATATCCTTTTTTCACCAGTTTTTTCACCCAGAAAAAGCCGAAAGTAACGGCAACCAACCGGAAAAGGGTAAGGATAACTTTACCCAGGGGGCTATCCATAATGGTCATGCCAAAGGCCATACCCTCATTTTCAATAAAGCATAATTGGAACCATTTGCCCCAGACATGCACAGCGCCGGCATCACCGTATAGAAAATGCGTTTTTACATAAATTTTACTAACCTGATCAGCCAATAAGATCAGGAATACAATAAAAAGCAGGTGTTTATATTTCACAAATGAGTTCTATTTAGCTACATTGCCTGCAAAAATAGCCTTTTAGTATGATTTGCATGCATCTGTTTTAAAACACCGGGTTTCGATAAAAAACAGTCTTCCTCTATGTAGCACAATGGACTAAACTATTCTTCATTGCCCGGTGCCCCGATTTATTTTTATGGTTTTTAGGAATAAATTTTGAAATAAATTTGGAAGTATTCTTGAACTACCTTTACCTTTGCATCGAAGTTCTTTAAAACTAATTGTTACTTATCCAGAAAGGTGGAGGGAAATGGCCCGATGAAACCTTGGCAACCTATACTATTTACGTAGATATAAGGTGCTAATTCCATCCTGTTACACGCAGGATAGATAAGTCAGGTTAAAGCTTACTCAATTTTCTTGAAAATATGTAATGGCTCATCTGATTTATCAGATGAGCTTTTTTTATGCTCGCTGATAAACCATCTTTCTGGATAAGGGAACAAAATGTCTAATCAAAATTTTGTAACACTGTTTAATCCACAAAGAAAATGAGCACAAGCACTCAAATCCTGACAAGTATCCCTTCCGACCCACTGACTGGCGCTATTAGCGTGCCCATTTACCAAACTTCAACATTCGTTCAGGAGGCCCCTGGTGTGCATAAAGGTTACGAATATGCACGTAGTGGCAATCCAACACGTACCGTGCTGGAAGAGTTGTTGGCCAAGCTGGAAGCCGGCAGTACAGGGCTTGCCTTTGCCAGCGGTCTTGCTGCTATAGACACGGTTCTGAAACTATTACAATCCGGCGATGAAATTCTGGCAGTAGAGGATATCTACGGAGGGGCCTACCGGTTGTTTACACATGTCTATGAAAAATTAGGTATAAAAGTAAATTATGTAGATACTACCAATCTTAACGAAGTAGCCAGGGCGCTAACTCCTCAAACCAAGCTTATATGGTTAGAGTCGCCTACTAATCCAACTTTGCAGATATCAGATATATCGGCTATCGCAGAGCTGTCGCACCAGCACAATGCTTTACTGTGTGTTGATAATACATTTGCATCGCCGGTATTGCAAAAACCTTTGCAGTTGGGTGCCGATATAGTGGTACACAGCGCAACAAAATACCTCGGAGGACATAGCGATCTTATAGCCGGCGCCATTGTAGCCAAGGATGCAGACTTAGGAGCACAATTGAAATTTCTACAAAACGCCGGGGGCAATATCCTGGGGCCTTTTGATAGCTGGTTGATATTAAGGGGACTGGAGACGATTACCCTGCGTGTGCGGCAGCAATCTAATTCGGCACTGGCTGTGGCCCGTTACCTGGCTGAACATCCGGCAATTGAAAAGGTATATTATCCGGGTTTAAGCGACCATCCTAATCACGAGGTTGCTCGGCGCCAACAGAAAGCATTCGGCGGTATTGTCAGTTTCCGTCTGAAGGAAAACAGCAGGGCAGCCTCTGAAACTTTCCTCAGGTCCAGTAAGCTTTTTCAATTGGCAGAAAGCCTGGGCGGCGTGAAGAGCTTATCCTGTTTGCCAACGGAAATGACACATAAATCTGTGCCTCTTGAGCAGAAATTGCAAACGGGTATTACCGACGGTTTTATCCGGTTGTCTGTAGGCATTGAAGAAACAGAAGATCTGATTGCGGACTTAAAAGATGCTTTAGAGGCGGTACTGGAATGGAAGGAGGAGGCGCAGGGACTACTGGTTTAGAAATTTTAGTGAGGAGGAATAACCGGGAACCGGAAAAATTAATTAGTTTCGCAAAACCGTCCATTGTAAGGACAATAACAAATGAACACAACACAATATACCGATCGGATTTTGGTAGTAATGGTATCCCACACCATTATGTGTTGCTGTTGTTGTTGTATGTGCTAGACTGCATATTTTCCCCGAATTTCTATCAGTGCTCTAATACCGGTTGTAGGTATTCAATGGTATAGACGCTATATTTTTCCTTGTTAAAATTAATGGATCATGAAAAAACTAAGTTTTTCATTTTCAGAAGACAGTATATATGTTCACCAGCTTAGTGCAACATCAAAGGTGGATCAACTGGTGTTTGATTATCCTGATATTATATCGTTCAATGCGAAAACCCGGTACCCTATAACTCGTTTTTATTCGCTGAAACAATGCATGGACGATTTTATGGACCTTTTCCGGCACCTGGCCGCACTGAAAGGCCTTATTATTGACGGGATTGCAGTGAATATAGAAGGAGCGCTTAATGAAGCGGTTCCCAAGTCGGGCAGGAGAAACATATTTAATAGGTTGGATATGATTGTAACCATCGAAACAGAAGCCTCTCTTACCGAGTTGATGCAGATAGTAGACCAGGTAAAAGAAGAAAAACAAACCGGGCGTTTGTTATACGATACATTCCCGGCGGTGTATCAACAACATTCTATAATACATTTAAATTAAAACCACATAAAAAAGTATAAAATGTCAGAAAGTAAAAAACTAGTGATCGGCTTGTTCGGTTTTGGCGTAGTAGGCGAAGGCCTTTATAAAGTATTGCAGCAAACCCCCTCTCTTAACGGGCAGATTAAAAAAGTTTGTATCAAACACCCGGACAAAAAGCGGGATGCTCCCCAGTCCTTATTCACCGTCGATAAGAATGAGTTGCTGTTCGATAACGAGATCAATGTTATTGTTGAAGTAATTGATGATGCGGATGCCGCCTTCGATATTGTAAAGACCGCTTTAGGTAATGGAAAGGCTGTTGTGAGCGCAAGTAAAAAAATGATAGCGGAGCATCTACCGGAAATACTGCAATTACAGCAGGAAACCGGTTTGCCTTTCTTATATGAAAGCGCTGCCTGTGCTTCTATACCGGTAATCAGGAACCTGGAAGAGTACTACGATAATGACCTGCTGCATTCTATCAAGGCCATTGTAAACGGTTCTACCAACTTTATACTGACACGTATCTTTGAAGATAAGCTGGAGTTTGACAAGGCTTTAAAACTGGCCCAGGATCTGGGATTTGCTGAAAGCAACCCGGTATTGGATGTAGAAGGATATGATGCGGTGAATAAATGGACTTTCCTGCTAACACATGCATATGGTATAGTGCCCAAAGTAGATGATATTCTTTTCAATGGAATCCAGAACATACAGCTGAGCGATGCGCAGGTGGCCAAAGAAAAAGGATACGATGTTAAGCTGGTAGCCCAGGCAAAAAAGTTATCAGATGGAACGGTAGCGGCATTGGTATTGCCGCAATTGATCACGCAATCTGACCCATTGGTCTTTGTTAAAAATGAGTATAATGGGGTGGTTATTGAGAGTGGATTTGCTGACAAGCAATTTTTCTATGGTAAGGGAGCCGGCAGTTTTCCTACAGCATCAGCGGTACTCAGCGATATTTCAGCTTTAAGGTATGACTATAAGTACGAGTATAAAAAATTGTATCATCATAATCCTTTGCAGTTATCTGCAGATTTCTATCTGCGTGTTTTTGTCAGCGTAGAAGATTGGACGCAGCTACCTAAGCACGAGTTTGAATGGATTGATGAATGGCATAGCGGACGTGAGCGCAGTTATCTTACCGGGGTCATTCATTACACTAAACTTCGTGATAATAGCTGGTGGAAACAAAAAGGCGTCTCCCTGATTCTTTTACCGGAGGCTGTGGTTGAAAAAGAGGCATTAGAAACGATCCGGCCTACAAAGGCATTGAGCGCGCTGGATGAAGCGGTAATTTGATGGGTTAAGGCAATTGAGCAGGCAAAACGATGAGGTATTTGACGAAATACAATTGACTTGACGAGTGTTTAGTCAATTGTTATATTTCGACTTGCGGTTTTGCAGTTTCTTGTCTATCATCTTGCCGTAGCTTTTTGGTTTTGCCTTTTCACTTTTGACTTAATAACGAGTGCTAACATTTTAAAAAAGAAAATTATGTCCTTAAGACTTGGAGATGAAGTTCCCGATTTCAATGCGCAATCCAGCATTGGTGAAATCAATTTCTATGAATACCTCGGAAACGGATGGGGTATCCTGTTTTCACACCCTGCCGACTATACCCCTGTGTGTACAACAGAATTGGGTAGGACGGCCCAATTGAAAGAGGAATTTGCCCGGCGTAATGTTAAGGTGCTGGCTTTGAGTGTGGACCCCCTGGATAAGCACCTGGGTTGGATAAATGACATCAACGAAACCCAGAACACGACTGTCGATTTCCCCGTTATTGCTGATCAGGACCGGAAGGTAGCGGGTTTGTATGATATGATACATCCTAACGCTTCTGCTACTGCCACGGTACGATCCTTATTTATCATCGGACCGGACCACAAATTAAAATTGTCGCTGACTTATCCGGCTTCTACCGGCCGGAATTTTACCGAGGTACTGCGGGTAATTGATTCCTTACAATTAACGGAAAAGCATAGTGTAGCCACACCTGCCGACTGGAACCAGGGAGAGGATGTGATTGTTGTACCCTCTGTCAGCACGGAAGTGGCGGCGCAAAAATTTCCTAAAGGACTACGCATCGTAAAACCTTATTTGCGTTATACGCCCCAGCCGGAGTAAGCCTGCCAGGGTATTTTCGTAAAAAACAAAATTGTAGACATGAGTGTGCAACAAGAGGTACGTATCGGGCTGTTTGGGTTCGGCGTAGTGGGTAAAGGATTTTTCGACCTGATTCAAAGGGTAGAGGGTTGGACCATTTCGCGGATTGCGGTAAAAAGACCGGCAGTTCATAAAGATATTGAACTGTCGGTTCTGGCCCTTCACCCAGACGATATTGTGCAGAATGGAGATATAGATGTGGTGGTGGAAGCCATTGATGATGCCGAAGCGGCTTTCCGTATCCTGAAACAGGCCCTGGCCAATGGGAAGCCCGTTATTACGGCGAACAAAAAAATGATAGCAGCGCATCTGCCGGAAATCATTGAGCTGCAAAACCGGTTCGGCGTTCCGGTGCTGTATGAGGCTGCCTGCTGTGCCGGCCTTCCGGTTATCCGTAATGTCCAGGATTATTATTCCGGATTGGTAGCATCAATAACGGGTATTATCAATGGTTCTACCAATTATATGTTGACCGCAATGGAACGGTACCGTTTCCGTTTTAATCATGCCCTTCAATTGGCACAGGAAGCCGGATTTGCTGAAAGCGACGCTTCGCTGGATGTGGAAGGAAAGGATGCTGCTTTTAAATTAAGCATTCTGTTGAAACATCTTTGGGGGATACACCAATCCCCGGGCGAAATCATTCATACGGGTATACAGAATATACTTCCGCAGGATCTGCGGCTGGCCGAACAGACCGGTGGTGTGTTGAAACTTGTTGCGCATGCTCAGAAAACCAGTGAAGCCGGTTTTGTCAGTTATATATTACCCAAGTTGGTGCTCCGCCAGGATATATTACATACCGTGGCGCACGAATATAATGGATTGGTTATTAAAGATGTTTACGGGGATGAGCATTTATTGTACGGAAAAGGGTCGGGTGGCAGGCCTACTGCTATGGGACTTTGGAACGATCTGCAGGCGCTATCACGGCACTACCGTTACCAGTACCGTGAAGCTACGGGAAGCCTGGTGGCGGACTATGCCGGCAAGGACCTCTACGTTCATGTAACGGTTCCATCAGACATATCGTTGCCAACCGGCATAGACCTGACGGCCTATTCAAGCGATAGCCGTTATACCTATTACGCCGGAAAGATTGATTTACAAGACCTGAACACCAGTAGCTGGTGGAAAGAGAAGGGTATATCGCTCATTGATATTTCTGAAATCAGCGAAACTGAAGAGGAAGATCCGCTGGAGCGATTGCGAACGGTAGTCGAATTGCGAAAAGATATCTTTCAACCCGTTTAATTACAAGTGGTATATGTGTAGTGTATATTCATATGTTTTGTAGCGATTCGGGGGATAATTACTTATTGATTATTTTGATTTCAATAATCTATTACCTTTGCCACTTAATTTAAATTTAATTAGGTGGCGGCTCATATTAAGAAGGCTACGTTTGCGGGCATTGTGATTGCCTTAGGTATAGTTTTTGGAGACATTGGTACTTCGCCTTTATATGCACTTAGTGCAATTGTACGGGGAAAACCCATCACAGAATTATTAGTTATCGGCGCCGTTTCCTGCGTTATCTGGACGTTGACATTGCAAACGACCATTAAATATGTCTGGCTCACGTTACAGGCAGACAATAAAGGAGAAGGCGGTATCTTTTCTTTATATGCCCTTGTCCGGCGCCATGCCAAATGGATCGTTTTTTTCGGGATGATAGGTGGTGCTGCCCTGCTGGCTGATGGTCTTATTACGCCACCCATTACCGTTACTTCTGCCATAGAAGGCTTAGGACTGGAGCAAAAAACAACTGTTTCTATTGTTCTTGTTATCCTGGCTGCTATTTTCTTTATGCAGCAATTCGGAACAAAGTCCATAGGCCGTTTATTTGGCCCCATAATGGTGCTCTGGTTCATTATGATGGCGGTTATGGGAAGCATGCACTTTGGTGATTATTTCCATATTTTCAAAGCTTTTAATCCCTATTACGGTATTAAATTATTGATAGAATTTCCGCATGGCTTCTGGCTGTTAGGGGCAGTTTTTCTATGTACAACCGGAGCGGAGTCGCTTTATTCCGATCTGGGCCACTGTGGGAAAAGTAATATAAGGTTGGCCTGGATTTTTGTAAAAATATGCCTGATCCTTAACTATATAGGTCAGGGAGCCTGGATCCTGCACAATTTCCGCGGACAATTGTTGTCTCCCGATGTTAATCCTTTCTTTGCATTAATGCCTCAGGAGTTCCGTATTGTGGGTATTGTTATCGCTACGGCAGCAGCCATCATTGCCTGCCAGGCGCTTATTTCCGGGTCGTTTTCCCTGATCAACGAGGCCATAAAGCTGAACCTGTGGCCCAAAATGAAGATCAATTTCCCTACAACGCAAAGGGGGCAATTGTTTATTCCCGGTATTAACCTGTTATTGTGGATCGGCTGTTCTATTGTGGTCCTGTATTTTCAGAAATCGACCGATATGGAGGGGGCCTACGGGCTTTCTATAACCATGACTATGATTATGACCTCTTCCCTGTTCAGCTTCTATCTGTATATTAAAAGAGTATGGCGTGGATGGATACTGCTGTACCTGGGTATATATCTTACGATCGAAGTTTCTTTTCTGGTTGCCAACCTGGAAAAGTTCCCTCATGGCGGATATGTTACACTCCTGATTGCCGGCGGTCTGTTTGCCGTTATGTATATCTGGTATAAGGCGCGTCGTATTAAGAACCGCTATGTAGAGTTTGTCCGGCTCGAAGATTATGTGCCTATCATCCAGGAATTAAGTAACGACAGAACGATTCCCAAATACGCAACGCACCTGGTTTATATGACCAGCGCTAATTTTAGTAAGGAGATCGAGCATAAGATCATTTTTTCTATTCTGTACAAGAAGCCTAAACGCGCCGATATTTATTGGTTTGTGCACGTCGATGTGCTGGACGAACCATACACTATGGACTATGTGGTGCAGACGGTTATCCCTAACGAGATTATAAGAATTGAATTCCGGCTGGGCTTCCGCGTAGAACACAGGGTACAACTGATGTTTAAAAAGGTAGTGGAGGAGATGGTAGCCAATAAGGAAGTGAATGTAACCAGCCGTTACGAATCCCTGAGCCGTAATAATGTGAAAGGCGACTTCCGTTTTATCGTTATGGAAAAGTTTTTGTCGCGCGACAATAGCTTACCCATCCTGGATAAATTAACTATGCGCGGATACTTTTTGCTGAAGAAAATGAGCTTGTCGGAAGAGCGTAGTTTTGGCTTGGATCCCAGCGATGTGGTGGTGGAAAAATTTCCATTATTGGTTTCACAACCGTCTGATATCCGTCTACGCCGGGTGGGGGAATAGTAACAGACTCTTTTTCACTAGTTTTTTCCGTATTTATTAAATTTATATTGCAGCTTTTTAATGGCTATTTTTTATAATCTTGAGCGCTTACCTTCTTTTAACAGGCCGGTATTGACCATAGGTTCTTTTGACGGTGTGCATCATGGTCATAAGGTAATTCTCTCGGAAGTAGTAAAGGCCGCCCGTTCTGTAGGCGGAGAAAGTATTTTAATTACGTTCGAGCCGCATCCCCGCAAAATCATTTACCCCAACGAACCTCTGGGGCTATTGACCTCGCCGGAACAAAAGTTTCGTCTGATTGAAGATGAGGGCATAGACCATATTGTTGTTGTGCCCTTCACAAGGGATTTTTCCATGATGAGCGCGACCGAGTACATCAACGATTTCTTGTTGAAGAATTTTCACCCACATACCATTATTATCGGTTATGATCATCATTTCGGGCACAGCAGGGAAGGTAATATAGAAATGCTCCGTCAGGAATTACAGCCTGAGGTGCCGGTAAAAGAAATAGCCCCGCAGTTAATCGACAATGCTGCTGTGAGTTCTACTAAAATAAGGAAGGCCCTGCTTTGCGGAGATGTCAGGGAAGCAGCCGGTATGCTGGAACGATATTATGCAATAAAGGCAATGGTTGTGCACGGTAATAAGATAGGGCGTACAATTGGTTTCCCCACGGCAAACCTGCAACCGGTTTACGGAGACCTGCTGGTGCCGGGCCTGGGCATTTATGCAGTTATGGTGGTTGTACAAGGCCGGTATTATAAAGGCATGATGAGTATTGGTAAGCGGCCAACGATTACGAACGATGGGGCGGTAACTCTGGAGGTCAATATTCTTGATTTCAACGAGGATATTTATGGCCAGGATCTAACCGTTTATTTTATAGATTATTTACGTGCAGAAGAAAAGCTGGACGGTATAGACCAGTTAAAAGCGCGCATTGCTGAAGACGAGGTAGCGACACGCCGTGTATTGGCGGATAGGGAAGACATAGTGTTCAGGCCGTAATAGCACCTGTTATAACCAAAAAGGAGGGAAACATTACGTTCCGCCTCCTTTTGGAAACCAATGGGTATGAAAAAATAGTTCCGGTATTAATGTTAGAAGG
>JBEBWN010000084.1:0-12657 GCA_040392235.1 Taibaiella helva
CAAACGATTGGTCAAAAAGTTCATTTACTTACGAATATGACTAAATAGAGTTACTCATATCTTGCCTGTTGCTGTTCCTGGGCTTTGTTAGCTTATCACTCAAAAAAGGTACCGTTTGGGTATCCCCTGAGTACGAACCTGTTGCTTACCGTAAACTGATCGTGTTGGCCAAGTTCGACGATGCAGCCGCTGGCAGAGCAATGGAAGACGCTATGGTGCGGGAGCTTAAAAGCCAGGGTATAGAAGCTATAACCTCTTATCTGCATATTTCCGCTGAAGATTTAAGTAGCGAGGAAAATTTTATTGCCCGCGCTAATGCTTTAGGTGTTGATGGCCTGGTAGCTTTCACCTCTACCATAGACACGGAATACAAGAATGGCCCTAGTGTAAATGCTCATGTGGGGGTACCTGTCCGCGTAGGTTTTTTTCGTGTGTACCTGGGAGGGAATGTACCGATTGCCGGAGGTGTGCAGAAAACAAAAACACTGCATCTGAAAGCCTCATTTTACAATAGCCTGTCGCACCAACCCCAATTTGAGATGACCATAACAGGTAAGATAAAAAATGTCAACGCGGCAGTAAAGGAAGTAACCGGCATGACTGCTTCCGAATTGCATAAAAATAATATCTTATAGCTGTAGTTGGAGACATAATGAGTTTCCAGGTAGATAATGTTTGATATGCCATCTATGCCGGCTGGAGAATGCGTTGTCAACAAAAGGATTTTGCTCTTGTAGACGACTCGGGTAAGTGCTGCAGCTAGACTTGTCCGTTTATTGCGAGCAGACTGTAAAATGCTGCCCTATTTTGCTGTAAACGTTAATTGTATTTTATCGTTCATTGAAGTTATATTGCTGTTTAGTCTGACAGCAAAAGATGGAACAAAGATGCCCCTCCTATTTCAACATATGAAATCGGCAAAAATAGGTAGGCTATAAAGCCTTGAAAAACAGCCGGATAAGGCCTGCTAACTTGTAGGGAACAAGCGATAACTGTGTCCGTCCGCATATTGGATAAAGCAGACGCCGCCCATGCTTTGGGCTAGCCCCTGCTTTATCCAATATTTTTGAAGAGTCCTGCTTATGCAATCCTCCAACTATTTGCCTTTTTAGCCCCTGTCACACAGGATTTATTGTTTTACAAATTTGGCAGTTTTCAGAAGATGCCCATCTCCGTCTGTAATGTGTACAACATAAACACCAGGTGTCAAAGTGCCGATAGCTAGTCTCCGGCTGCTATTGCTTTTTATGATGTTCCTGCCTTCTATGTCCATAATCAAAACAGATACAGCTATCGGAGCATCAATATACAAGATATTTCCGGCAGGATTGGGGTACAGGTGTATAAGGGAGCCCTCGGTGTTGATGCGGGTTACAGATACGTTATTTACAGTATAATATTCCGAGGTGTCTCTACAACCTTTTTCATTGGTAACGACCACCGCATAATCTCCGTTTTCTGTTACGGTGTACACGTTTTCGGTTGCGCCTGTCAAGGTTATTCCATTGCGCAACCATTGATAACCGGCGTATAATGCCGAGGTACTTAGTTCAAAGCCGTTAACCGCTACTACAGGATCGAGTTGATAGTTTCCCACCGTAAAGGTGTCTACATAACGATAGCAAATATCGCGGCCATACACTACCCAATACTTTCCGGCGCCATTTATAATGCGTGTTCTCTCTGTTGAGCCGTCATCCCAACTATACAAGCTGTAACCGCTGTCGGCCTGGATTGGTGCTGGATTATCCAGGCATATTAAAGTATCTTTAACTGTTCGGGGCAGGGTATCGGGTACAATAGAGAGTACACCATTTCCCAGTCCGTAGCCATATAGCACTGCGGTGACGGGAAAGCTCGTGCCGGCCGGTTGGAGTAAGGCCAGGGAGTCTATACCACAGGAGACACCTGCCTGGTCAGGTTGATTGATACGGGCAATAAACGGGCTATTGGAAATAGCAATGTATATCTTATTGTCAGGACCGACGCGCATGCCGGCATAGTTTTTTTGCGACCGGATAACTTCGTACTTGGAACTGTTTACAGCTGCGATATTTGGCATTAGACTGATATCCAGCTGTGTTATAGTGCCGTAAGTGGTAAAAAAGGAGGGCAACGAATTGCTGACATATAATTTCGTATTGTCAGGCGAGAAGGAATAACCGTAGCGCGTAATATTAGGCACGGTGTCTAATATAGCTGTATTGCTCACCACCCCCGTCGCGGGATCAAACGAACTCAATTCGATTGCGCTTTGGGAAGGTGACGTTTTATTTCCGGTAATAACCAGTTTCGTGCCATCGGGTGAGGCTTTGATTTCTCCTCCCCAGAAATTACGGACCGGGGTTAAACCCGTCGTGGATTTTACGGCAGGATGTATCCCGGTTTCATCTATTTTATAAGCAAGGTAATCCGGGCTGTTGTGTTTATGTCCGATCAGCCAGTAGCTGCAATCTTTCCCGCGGACAAAAGTCATTTTTTCCGACATAAACGAGTCCAGGATTTGTTTTTTTCTGTAGCTACTACATCACCTTTTCCATTATTAAGGCTCATGTCGATTACGGAGTAACGCAGATACCCCGGATAGGCTGGGTTCAGGTCTTCATAAGCATCCAATGTGAACAGGTAATACTGTTCCGAATGGGCAACAGAGCGCGATATACCTACTCCCTGGGTACAGGACCCGGCGGCCTGGAAAGAAGGGCCATTGCCCTGAATGCCCCCACCATTGGGCATTTGGGCGCCATCGGCATCCCATACTGTATTGCCATTGGAATAAAAGAGCAGGTTGCCTTCAGCATCAGAAACAGAAGCCGAGCCCTCCACGCTGACATTATTGCTTTTAAAGAAAACAGGTGCTCCGGAACTGAAATCCAGGCCATTGTTATAGCCAAATGTCCATTTATTGTTCTCTTTTTGTGCGTACAGGGCTTGTACAATCGTACAGCCGGCAATACATAGAAGTAAACGGGTAGAATGCATATTATTCGATTTATGGTTAATTAAACTCAGCGTATATTATTTGTAATAGCATCAATTTTAGTATCAGCGAACCAACGTAACATTTCCTTGATAGTTTTCGACCTTGCCGGTTATTGTCGTTAATTGTATGGCATAAATATAGACGCCGGCCGGAAGTTGCTGATCAGACCGCTTGCCATCCCAGCCCCTTCCGTCCAATTGGCGGGTTTCAAAAACTGGATTCCCCCAGCGGTCCGTAAGAAGCATATGAAATGCTCTGACTGCGGCGGCAGGTAACCGGCGTGGGAAAAAATAATCATTAATGCCATCGCCATTAGGGCTGAATGCGTTGGGTATATCTAAAGTGCAGGGTCCTGTAATAGTTACCTGTTCTTCATTTGTGCATCCATCGGCAGACGATATGCGCAGGGTATAGTTACCGGGATGCTTAACAAGGAGCGTATCGTTCTGGCTGCCTGTGCTCCATAAGTAACGATCACCGGCCTGACGAGGAAAAATGTTGAACAGTATTGGTGTTGTTTGATTCAGGCATAATGATCCATTTTCGCCCAGCTGAACCAAGGGGAGTGGATTAACCCGGATCGTATCGACAACATCGGTATCCTGACAGCTACGTTGATGAATATTCAGGGATACGATCATTGTGCCGCTCTGCG
Source organism: Taibaiella helva (assembly GCA_040392235.1). Lineage (GTDB taxonomy): Bacteria > Bacteroidota > Bacteroidia > Chitinophagales > Chitinophagaceae > Taibaiella > Taibaiella helvus_A. Next base: position 3,639 of record JBEBWN010000084.1, read on the forward strand.
CATAGGCATGTTGTTGTTGTGCGGACATGCTTGCGGTTACTTCACCATCTCCGAAATCCCATACCCAATTGGTGATAGCATCATCTACTCCTGTTGTAAAAAAAATACTTTCGCCGGCGCAAACCTGGTCACGATCGACGGATATGCTAGCTGCAACCGGTTTGTCTACTGTAATTTTAGCCATAGCAGTATCGTTACACAGCTGGCCATAACCAACGAGTTGTACGGTGTATGTTCCCGCTTCGGGATAACTGTGGGAAGGCTGCAGTTGTTCAGACAGTCGACCATCGCCAAAATGCCATTGAAAGGACGAAAAGTAACTTCCTGACGCGTTTTGAAATGTTAATATATCGCCGGTGCAGGCCAGGCTGTCCGACAAGAAGCTTACTTCACTCCGGATCTCATTCAACTCAAATGATAATAGGGTGTCACAACCGGTTGCAGACCGGACCCATACACTGTAATTGCCCGGCGCGACAAAGAGGAGGCTATCTGCCTTAGAAAGAATATTCAGGCGTGCGTCCCGCCATTCGTAAGTATAAGTAGTACTATCGCCTGGTTCTGGCCTTAGCCAGGCATGTGCATTATTGGCGTTTTTACAGGCCTCAGATTTACCAAGCTGCGGCAGTCTGCCGGAGGGAAAGTAAATGTTGAAGGTATCGGTATACCAGTTGCAGGGTGCAATGGCATACTGTACCCAATAGGTTCCGGACCGGGATACCCATAATTCATTCTGTGTGCTATTGTTATTCCAAAGGTATTGGTGGCCTTCCGCGTTACGGGCTTTTAATAGCATGCCCTGGGAAAAGCAGGGTAGTGTATCTGCCATCCGGGTAAGCAGGGTGTCACTTTCAAATACCGGTACCGCATTAGGCAAACCGGCACCTACCCTGGTGCCATTGGCCAGTATAACCGTTCCCGAGCTGAACTCTGCGGCCGTACCGCTTAAATCAGGATAATTAATACTGCCCAACCGTGAACCATCATAACTACTGCGGAAATATATCTTGCCGTCCGGTGCCAGCTTTATTTGCGTAAAACCAGAGGGGCCCAGGTAAGTTTGAGAAGCCTGTATATCGGCGGGCCTATCCTTTGTCAGATCAAACTGGTACAGCGGATTAGAGGTTCCATTGGTAGCATTGACATACAGTTTGGTATTGTTGGGCGAAAAACAGATACCATAAGCTCCCGATCCGGGCAATAGGGAGAAGGCATTGGAAATGGTACCATCGACCGGGTTAAAATCGCATACGATCAAGCCATTTGTACCGGCGCCCGAACTGAGCATATTACGTGTCGCTGCCAACTTTTTGCGATCCGGGGATAGTGCTATGCATCCGGGCATATAATTTTCGAAGTCTCCAATACCGGTATTGGAGACAACTGGTTGTAGATTAATGCCGGAAGCCGTTATCTCATAAGATTTGAAAGTAGGACTACGATCGCATACGATCAACCAGATATTGCAGCGATCGCCCCTTACACCGGTCATTTTCTCCAATAGATTGGAATCCAGTAAGACACCTTTTCGATCGGTCAGCACATTGCCCAGTCCTCCACTGCTATCCATATCTACTATAGAGTAGTAAAGTCTTCCGGCATTCTGTTGCTGCTCTACTGATGTTAAGGAAAATATGTAGTACCGTGAAGTGTTTCCAGGCACCGGTATAATAAGCGCACCCTGCGAGGTGCTTGACGTAGGACTCTGTGTGAAATTACCGCGGATAGGAGTAAGATCTTTGCCGTCGGGCATTAATTGGTGATTACGATTCCATACATAACTCCCATCTGTGTAAAAAAGTAATTGCCCCTTATTGTCGCATACCGATGCATTAGCTTCGCCAAATCCTTCCATTGCGGTAGTGATTGGTACTGCACGTCCCGAATTAAAATCTACTCCTGCAGCATTGCCAAAGACCCATACCTTTTCTGTCTGGGCCAGTGTAACGGATTTGCCAGAGCAAAGAACGAGGAATAATATAAAAAGATAGTTACGGATCATTTAGCCTTCGCGATGTTAAAATTTTATTCTACAATGTGCATATTCAGAAGTCTTAGTGCATACGATATCAGGACGATGATGAAACCGGACTGTTGAAGCGATACAAAATTGCTGTGTTGCTTGAATAAAAAAAATGACAACAACTACTCAAATTGTTATCCGACGGTATGAGTAGTAATGCTTATATTTATTTTTTTGTTGTTCCGACAGGAAACTCGTTATGGTAATTGCTTTACTTTCGCTGTTATGCGTAACGATGAAACTCCATGAGCCGTCTTGTTTTTTTCTTAACTTTTGGGTTGCTTTTTCTTAAGGCTTTTATCTTGTCTGCTCAGACAACAGCTGAGCCGGGGCAGGCAAGAAGTAATATGTCTATAGGGACTGGTGGACTGGAGGTTTTTCGCTTTTGGGAGCAGATACGGAATGCGGGCATCGCGTTGGAGAACTTTATGCAGATGGGAGAGGAAATGTGTAAGAGCGGAAAATATGAGGAGGCGCTCTACTGGTACCAGAATGCCTTACCACAGGTATTATTGCTCGGAAAAGCGAAGGTGGATCTGTATAACGATATGGCGATAATTTATGAAAAGAAAGGAAACTATAGCCAGGCCGTTCAATATTATCTGAAGGCATTGAGTTCCGTGGGTTACAGTATTTCGCCAGACAGGAGCAAGGCTATGTTGCTGACTAATATCAGTTCGAGTCTTATTTATGTCAAAGATTATGAGAGGGCTATTACCTACATTAACCAGGCATTATCAATTTATACAAATGACGGTAATGTGGAAAAGATCGGCATCGCCCTGGCTACCAAGGCCAGGATATATACGGAAACCGGTAATTATGAACAAGCCATAGCCATTTATATTGAAGCATTGAGTAAAACACGCTGGATTTTAAACCGGCAGCCGGGACATAGTGCGTTGGTCAACCTGAAAGGCGGCATACTGAATAACCTGGCAGATATTTATCTGAAACGTAAAATGCCCGATTCCGCCTTTTACTACCTGGAAAAAATAGTTCCGGACTTATCGCGTTTACCTTTGTACACTCGAACGGCCATCCTGGTTTCTTATGGTGAGGTTTTCAGTCAAAAGAACAATTATAAAGCCGCGGCCCTTTATGTAGAAAAGGGTTTGGAAGTGGCTTCGGAGGTGGGCATACAAGAAATAGTTATACAGGCCCACCGGGCTTTGTCGGACCTGTACCGCAAACAGGATTTGTACCAACAAGCTTGGGAGCATGAGCGGCAATATGTAAAGTTGAACGAGGAATTGCTGGCCGTGGAAAAGCTCCATCAAATCAATAAGCTGGAAAACAAGTATCAGCTGGCTTTGAAAGACCGGGAAATCATAAAGAAGCAGTTTCGTATAAAGGACCAGGAAAATCTTTTACGTACACGGAAACTATGGGAGTATTTGCTTATTCTCGGTTTATCGTTTAGTCTGATCACGGTACTGCTACTGCACCGGAGTTACCGGAATAAGAAGAAATTATTTCGCGAACAGCTAGGCAGTCTCGAAAAGGATAAAAAGATTATACAGGTGGAAGCCACATTGAAAGGAGTGGAAAAGGAGCGCGCCAGGGTGGCAAAGGAACTACACGATGGCGTTGTGAGTGAGGTTCTGGCGATGAAGCTTAACCTGATTACAGTAGAAAAGGACTATAGTATGCTCCGCCATTCGGACGTTTACAGGAATATCTTGTATCAGTCAGAAGAGATTGCCCGCAAGCTGCGTAACATAGCCCATAATATGATGCCGGTGCACTTAAAGCAACAGGGACTTTATGCTACTATTGGCACTTTTCTACAACGGATAAACAGTCATAATATTAATTTCACTTTTCAGCATTATGGCGTATTGCCGGTTTTGAAAGACAATATGGAGAAAATAGTATTGCTGACGGTTTTAGAACTGATACAGAATATTATTAAACATTCTAAGGCAACAGAAGCCATCATTCAGTTGAATTATTTTAAGGAGCTGTTAAGCGTTACGATAGAAGATAACGGAGTGGGCATACCGGAACAGACGGTAAGCAATAGCAGCAGTTTGCGTAGCCTTCGGGAAAATGTCGAAATACTGGGAGCCAGCATGGATATTAAAAGTTCGGAGTATACCGGTACAACTGTACTGATCGAGATTCCTGTTGAAGGGCATATCGTAGATGCAACGGATCGTGAAACATCCGGGGAATAGGCAATGAATTATAAGCAATAATAATTTACATATGAAAATAGGAATAGCAGATGATCATTTGCTGATCATATCCAGCCTGGAACAGACGCTTCGCCATTCCGGCTATGCGCAGATATCGGGCACCTATACCAGCGGGAAGGCGCTTATAGCTGGGCTGGAACAGGATCAGCCGGACATTTTGCTGTTGGATTACCATTTGCCCGACCAAACTGGCGCAGAGCTGGCACGGTATATTACCTATCATTATCCTGATGTAAAGATAATTGCCCTGACGGGCTTTGACCGGCCGGAGCTGGCCACAGAGATGCTGGAAAGCGGTTGTATGGGGTACTTGCTCAAAAGTACGGCTAGTACCGAGGTAATTATGGATGCTATTGAACGGGTGTACAGCGGGCATGTGTATCTGGACAAATCTATTCGCGATATCTATGCTTCCTTTATCCGTAAAGCCAATATGGGCAAGGAGGAAAAACCTAAGCTGACACACCGGGAGTTAGAAATCCTGAAGGAGATTGCGGCAGAACTCTCTAACGCTGAAATTGCCGAAAAATTGAGTATTAGCAAACGCACGGTGGAAAACCACCGGAATAGCATTATGATCAAGGCCGGTGCTAAAAATACTGTTGGACTAATCAAGTTTGCGATAGAATTAAAGCTGATTTGATAAATGTCTGTAGTTAAACTGACCGTCTGCAGATACTTAACTATGACGTATTAGTTTGTCCTGTCGGGGATTTCCGAACATTTTCTGTTTTGTGTAACTTTGATGTCGTTATGCAGGTGGACTATCTTATAGTGGGACAGGGTATTTCCGGAACATTAATCAGCTATGAATTAACTCTGGCGGGCCGGTCGGTAATGGTCCTGGATACAGCTGAAGGCGCTACCATGACCAGTAAAGTGGCCGGAGCCTTGCTTAATCCCGTTGCAGGTAGGAACTGGGCCCTCAATAAAGACCAGGAGCGTATTTACGCTTTTGCGCTGACTTATTACCAAGCCATGGAACGCTACCTTGACCTGTCTTTTGTAAGGAAAGTGCCTCTTTATTATTTTTTTGGCAATAGGGAAGAGCAAAAAATGTTTCTGTCGCAAATGCAGAACAATGTTTACTTGCAGGATGCAGGGAGCTGTGCAGGAGCAGCATCAATTTTTCGTAAGAGCGAAGGTGTTGGTGCAGTGCTTAATGTGGGTAAGCTGGATGCACTACTATTACTGAATAGCTGGAAGAACAGGCTTACCGAACAAGGCTGTTTCCGGAAAGAAACTTTCGAAAGCGATCTCCTGGAGGTAGGGGAGTTGGGTATTCGCTATCGGGATATCAACGCCGCGAAGATCATTTTTTGCGAGGGAGCGAAAGCCCGAAATTCTGCTTTTTTTAATATGCTGCCGTTCACGGTTAATAGTGGCGATGTGCTTTTTGTTTCTATTCCGGATTTGCCGGCAGATGCCGTATATCATTATGGCGATTTCCGGTTAATTTCCAGGGGAGGAAATATTTTCTGGTGTGGAAGTAACTATCGTTGGAACGATACAGCGCCGGTTCCGGATCGGGAATGGGCGGCAGCGGCGGGAAAAGCGCTACAGGAATGGCTATCGGTACCCTGGCAGATGGTAGACCATATAGTAGCCGAGCGGCCTACTACAGCGGGGCAATTCCCCTTTGTAGGGTTGCACCCGCATCTCCCTTCGGTCTGTATTTTTAATGGTTTTGGTACCAGGGGATTCTCTTCTGCTCCTTTCTGGGCCCGCTCTTTTGCAGATTACTTATGTGATAAAACACCGGTTATATCCGGTTATGATATGGATCGTTTTCAGCGGTTTTTCTGTTGAGGATTGGTTCGTACTTATTTCTCTTCATGATACTCCATCTCGGTGTTAATTTCCCAGATGTTATTTTTATCTTTCCGCCCGGCAATAATATTGTCTACAGCGGTCATGGCTGTGAGCATAGAGTGATCGCTGTTATTATATTTATGCATGCCATTACGGCCTACCAGGAATAAATTTTCGAAACGGTTGGTGTAGGCTTTTAGACTTTCGAACTCACTGTAGGTGCCAAAATAAGCAGGGTAGGCTTTCTCCATGCGCAGGACGGTACTATCCAGTACATCTTCTTTATGAATGATGTCGATCTCGACCAGCTCGTCAATGGCAAATTGTTTTAATGCATCATCGGCCATATTCCATAAAGGATCACCTTCGTTGCAGAAATATTCCATTCCGATCCATACATGATCGGGCTGGGCAACCATAAACGGGCTCCAGTTGTTAAATATCTGCAGCCGGCCTACTTTCACTTCCCGTTCTTGTATATAGATCCAATTATCGCGAACAGTATTGGCAGCAGAGGATGGCTGATTTTTATCCCGCTTTATTTTTAAGCGGCGCATCAGTATGCCCACAGTAATAAAGTCGCGGTATAATAGCCCGTTCGCTATTCTTTCGATATCTGAGGGTACAGCAGGCTGCATCTGGGTAAGTAATTGCTTCATGGGCATGGTAGAGAAGAAATAGTCGCAATCCACTTTTGTTTCCAAACCGCTAACGTTATCCCTGATCAGTGCTGCTTTAACCTTATTACCTTCAATAAAGACTCCTCTTACTTCATGTTGCATTTTCAACTGGCCGCCTTTCTGGGTTACAATACGCGCCACTTCTTCCCACATTTGCCCCGGACCATATTTAGGGTACAAAAATCGTTCTATAAGGCTCGTTTCTGTTTCTTTTTGCCCGATATTACTTTTTTCGCTTTTTTTTATTTGCTGCTTGATGGCATGTTGCACGGCTTTGATAATGGAAAGTCCTTTTATCCGTTGGGCGCCCCATTCGGCCGATATTTCTCTGCAGGAAATACCCCATACTTTTTCCGTATAATCCTTAAAGAAGGTTTGGTACAATTCTTTGCCAAAGCGATTAATGAAAAAATCTTCCAACGACTGCTCTTCTTTTCGCGGACGAATACGGGCTGAGAGATAAGAGAAGAAGATTTTCATGGTGCGGCTAAGTCCTAATCCGCGTAGTGTTTGCAGGGAAAGGGTGACAGGATAGCTAAAGAATTGTTTTAAAAAATAGATACGGGATAGACGGTTCCGAACCAGCATTACATTGTCACTGTTGTTTGCATTCGCTCCTGCCGGTTTCGCGTCGATCCAGCGTGTCTTGTTCTGGTATTGGATGCGTATATGCTCGTCTTCGGTCTGCTCCATAGGTAAAATGCGGAGCCACCATTCCATTACTCGGTCTGATTTTGAGAAAAAGCGATGTCCGCCAATATCAATCCGGTTACCTTTATAATTTACAGTCTTACTGATACCGCCAATATCGTTGCTTTTTTCCAGGATTAGGGGTATAATGCCGGTACGCTCCAGCAGTTCATAAGCTGCTGTCAATCCTGCAGGCCCCGCCCCGGCAATAATGGCAATTTTGGGTGGCATAGGTATCAATTCTTTTATTTTGCTGTTCGCGAAGGTAGGCTAAATATAGAATATTTCCGGTAGTGTTGGTCGGATCTGCAAAACCTGCCAGCGACTTATGAATTGATTTATGTGTTCTGAAAAGGCAATTCTCCAGGCGACCCCTTTAGCCGATAAAGATATTAACACGTTCTATTGTGAAATCAAAAACGCAAAAAAAGCTGCAGGCCATATCAGCCTGCAGTTTTTTGTTATTCCCTAGTAACTGTACTGTACCGCATGAATATCTTGCTGCTGTAATAAAAACATGCAAAGGCGGGATTGGCCTATGCCTCCGCCAATAGAAAGGGGCAATGTCCCTTCCAGTATCCCGCGATGAAAATCGTGTTTTTGTCGGTCTTCGGCTCCACAAATTTGCAGTTGGGTCATTAAGGCCTGGGCGTCGACTCTTATACCCATAGAGGAAATTTCGAGTGATCTTTGCAGTGGAGCATGCCATAAAATGATATCTCCATTGAGTCCGTGGTAACCATCCTCCGGGGCAGTACTCCAATCGTCATAGTCGGCTGAACGACCATCATGGGGCAAGCCATTGCTAAGCGGATGACCAATACCAGTGATAAATACGGCTCCGTATCGCTGAGCAATTTTATGTTCCCGTTCCTTTGCCGATATGCCGGGAAATTGTTGCAGCAGATCCTCGGCATGTATAAATGTAATTTCTTTTGGAAGGTCGCTTTTACATTGTGGGTAGGCTTGTTGCAAGGCAAGAGCTGTTTGGCGAATAGCCTGGTAAATTTTACCAACAATGCGCTTGAGGAAATCGGTAGTCCGGTCTGCTTTCCGTATTACTATTTCCCAATCCCACTGGTCGACCAGGATAGAGTGAACAGCTGATCGCTCTTCTTCCGGTCGGATGGCCAGCATATGTGTAACGATTCCTTCATAAGGAGACAAGGACAGCTCGCTCAACCGCATTCTTTTCCATTTGGCGAGGGAATGTACAATTGCATAGGCTTTTTCGTTGTACCCGCTCTTAAACGTAACCGGTACTTCAATTCCGTTCAGGTCGTCATTCAGCCCGGAATGCTGCGGCACGAATAAAGGAGCAAAAACGGGGTGTAGTTGTAGGTTGTCTTTTAATGCAGCAAGGAAGTGATGCTTTATGAAGTATAGTTTTTCTTCTGTTGCTATATCTGAAATGGAAACATGTGGTTTCATTATTCGATTATTTTTAATGTTACCATTCTTTTTACAATCTCAATGGAGGGGCAATACCTGCTGTTTGGTTCAGCCAATGCGAGCCGGTATTACCCGGGCGATTGATGAGTGCGGGAAACAAATCCCAATGCGGATAATTTTTCATATTTTATACTTGTAAGTAATTGGCCTGATTAAATGTG
>JBEBWN010000085.1:0-12629 GCA_040392235.1 Taibaiella helva
TATTTTTGATAGGCCATCATATGTTTGTATGATTTGCCTTTTACTTTTGACTGAGTACTATGCTATTTTACAAAGACATCTCGGCCAGCTGTTTAATATCCTTTATTTCCAATATTGCTTTGGGATATCCCGTACTGATGGTTTGTATCATGGCTTGTCCTACCTCTTCCAGGCGTAGCGACTGTTTGGGTAACAGGAGGGGGAAGAGTGCAATGAGGGGTTTGAAGAACCATTTTATGTTTTTTTGGCCTTTTACGGGTTTCATAAATCCCGGGCGGAAGTTATACTGGCCTTTAAAGCCTATGGCTATAAGGTCGTTCTCCGTTTTACCTTTTACCCTTTGCCACATTTGCCTGCCCGCCAGATTGGTATGGGCTCCGGTAACGAAATTGAAAACCATTGCGGGCTGCACTTTGAACAGCGCCTTTGCAAAATTCAAGGTGGTGTCATAAGTAATGCGGGTATAGTCTGCTTCGCTCATGCCCACCGAACTGACGCCCGCACAATAGAAACAAGCATCATAACCGGTCAGTTGGTCACTTACCTCTTCCAGTTTATTGAAGTCAGGTAGCAGTAACTCGGTCAGTTTGTTGTTCTGCCATGTCAAAGGCCGGCGACCGATTACCAATACTTTTTCCACCATTTCGCTTTGCAGGCAATGGAGCAGTACGCCTTCACCCACCATGCCGGTGGCCCCCGTTAGTATGATCTTAAGCTTTTGCATATGTAAATTGTTTTAGGTGAAAATACGACTATTTTATACCGAGCCACCAGTCTTTAAATACCTGTTGCTCCTGGTTAAGGTAGAGCGGCTCACCAATCATTGGTGTAGCCAGCAGGTAGGGAGCGTCTTTAGCCAAAAGCTTCATTTTTTTTAGCGGCTCATCCCAGTCATGCCGGGCCAGGCTGAATTTTGAATGGTGTACCGGCAGCATTCTGCGGGCGCCAATGTCTATTGTGGCCAGCCTCACCTCTTCAGGCAATTTGTGCACCGCGCGCCAGGCTTCATTGTACTGCCCACATTCCATAATAGCCAGATCTACCGGCCCGTACTGTTTGCCAATTTCATGGAATACAGGATCGTAACCTCCATCACCGCTATAAAAAATCTTTAAGCCGGGGGCTTCCAGCAGGAAGGAGATCCATAGGCTTTGACCTTGTTTAAATCCCCGTCCGCCATCATGATGGGTAGGGAGGATATGCATAGTGAAATCCTTATCCAGGTGCAATACATCATACCAGTCGGCTTCGGTAATCTGTCCGCGCTCATACCCCCAATATTCAAAATGCGCGCCTACTCCCAGTCCGCAGATCACTTTTTTTACTTTGGGCCGTAAACCGGTTATGGTGGTATAGTCGAGATGATCGTAATGGTCGTGGCTGATAAACAAATAGTTTATTTCGGGCATGTCCTCGGCCGTATAAATATCTGTGCCTTTAAATGCCTTTACTGAGCCCGGAATGGGCGAGGCGTTGCCACTGAAAACGGGATCTACCAATATTCTTTTACCCCCTACCTGCATATAAAAAGAGGAGTGGCCAAACCATACCAACAGATTGCTATCTACAGGAAGGTTTTTTAAATCAGTTTTGACAGATGGAAGCGGTTGGCCGGGCTTTTTGCGGGGATTGGACCGGAAGAATGTTTTATATACTTCTTTCCAGATGCTATATCCTTCTGTTATGGTCGGCAAAGGTACCTGGTTCCGGAACCTGCCTTCTTTGTAGTTAGGGGAATGTGTTACCCGTTCCAGGCGGCTGCCTTCGGGCAGTCGGCCAAATTTTGTTTGTTTCATATAAAGTATTGTGCTAAGACTCGTTACTACGGTAAGAACCAACAGGGTAAGGAGCAGTCGTTTGGTTATTTTCCTAATTCGTTTCATTGTTAATTGGACTGAATGTTCATTCCATTTTAAAATAAAAAAATTATTCTTTTAGGGCATCCCAGGCCATACGGATCTGTTGTTCAATATGCAGGGTTCTTTCTTCAGGGGCCTTGTTCAACATCCACCGTACAAAGGTTGTGATACTGCCCGCCAGGAAATAGAGTATGCCTTCCATTTCCATTTTTTTGATAATTCCTTCGGCTTGGCCTTGCCGTATCAATTCGAATATAGGCTGGAAGGCGGCTTCGCCTGCTGCCTTTGTTGCTGGCTGGATGATGGGAGAATTTTGTAATTGATCCATAAAAGCAAAGCTTTCGGGGTATTTAAGATAGAACCGAATAAAGGCGGTGTAGAAATCCAGGAATCTTGATTTTAGAGATGCCTCCGGATCGATACTTTTTAGGACCAATTTAATTTCAGATTGCTTGATATGGAGGTATATCGCATTAATCAGCTCTTCTTTAGTGGCAAAATAGTTATATATAGTGCCCATCCCCGTATGCGCAGCCTTTGCAATTGCCGACATGGGGGTGGCCTGCACTCCTTTTTCTACCAGGAGTTTCATAGCGGCAATAATAATCTGTTCCTTCTTATCCACGAAGCAAAGATACGAGATTCGGAATGAATATTCCAAATATCGCTTTCATTATGGAGTATTTGTTAATGTGTTTTCGTGGTTATTCGCCGGGGAATTTTGTGTTCCAGGTCTCTTTTTTTCATTAATTGCCGGTATATAGGTATTCCTTTTCGGCTGCGGCCGAAAGTCCCTGTTTCCGGTACACATCACCCAGGTTAAGGTAGGCAACTTCCCGAAGGGGAATTTGTGCCTGGCTGTATTGTGACGGCAACAACAAGCAGCATACCTATAATATAAAAAAGAACCTTTTTCATGAGGATGGTTTCTACAAAAGCAACTTTTGGCGACTTTGCTTTAAGGTAGTGATATCATCTGTCGCGCTATGCAGCATCTATAAAAAAATACAGTTTAGTGGAAATGCTTCACTAAACTGTATCTGGTTGGCTTATAAAGCTCTCACGGATATTATTCGTCTTGGTTACTTTACTCCGGCAAATCCAGGTTGGGTATTTTTGCTTTAGCATTGCCTGTTTTCAGGTAGGTGTCAAACCATTGCATCATCCTGAGGTTATAATCGTAGCGGGAACCGGAACGTGCATTACCATGCCCTTCGCCGGGATAGTACACCAATCGTACCGGCAATTCTGGTTTACGCACTTTCAGGTGCCGGTACAATTCCATGCTTTGCGCAGGATGCACCCGGGGGTCTTCGGCTCCGTGCATAATCAATATTGGTGTTTGCGCACGGTCGGCATAATAGATCGGGCTTCTTTCCAGTTGCCATTGCCAGTCGTCCCAGATTCTTTTTTTAGAGTGTACCAGAAACATTTCGGAAGGAATATCACTGGTGCCAAATTTTGAAATATTGTTGCTGATGCCCACGAACATTACTGCGGCGGCGAACCTGTTGGAATAGTAAGTGCTCATCCATGCCGATGCATACCCGCCATATGATCCGCCGGTAACACCGATGCGGTCTTTGTCGGCAATGCCTTTTTCAATAAGGTAGTCTACGCCATCCACGATGTCGTCAAACTCTTTTCCGGCCAGGTCCGACTGGCTACTGTAGGTAAAATCTACACCACGCCCGGTACTGCCCCGGTAATTAGGATAGAAAACGGCATAGCCGCCGGCAGCGCCCATTTGCCCCGGCATAGAGTAAGCGGTAAGCCAGCCGTTACTGTAATGTGACTCAGGCCCGCCATGCACGACGGTGATCAGGGGTACGCGCGTACCTTCTTTATAATCTACAGGATAGATCAACATACCTTCAATGTCGTACCGGCCATCTCTTGCCTTATAGCGGATCACTTCCTGTTTGCCCAATTTTAAGCCTTTCAGCCATTCATTACTCTGGGTAAGCTGTGTTGTGGCCTGCTTGCCACTTCCGAGGAGAAACAATTCGGAAGGATGGGCTGCGGTATTCGCTGTAAAGGTGATCTTGTTGTTATCTGAAAGGGAAAAGGATGTAATATGATGGTCGCTGCTGCGGTTAAGGTATTTTTTGTCCTGGCCATCTGGTTGTATAGTGCCGAGGGCACTGCCTGTGCCCTCGCTGGCCAGGAAGTGAATATTGCGGGCATCTTTCCAGATAATTGATTCGTATTTGCCCTGGTACTGTGCGTCAATTACTTTGGGTTTGCCACCCTGGGGGGAAGCGATCAGCAGGCTGCCATCGGTAGGATCATGCAGGTCGAAAGCGCCAACTAATGCAATCGACTGGCCATCCGGGCTCCACGCAATTTGCCCCAGTTTACCTTCATTGTCTATTACGGCTTCCACCTTAGCGGTCCGCGTATTGACAATCTTTATTTTTTGCGCCATATAAGAATCATCAACCGAAGAAGTGGGAGCTACAGACACGGCTACCTGGTTGCCGTTGGGCGCCCATTCCATCATATAAGCCGACCCATTTATGTCCAGCTTTTGTGCTGTAGCAGAGGGCGAAACGGGGTTAACGATATAGGCATTTCTACTGGCTAGCTCTTCTTCGAAGAAAATGGGGCTGTAGGTTAAGGTGGTTTTAGGCTGCTCTTCTTTTTCAGCGCTGATAAAAGCCAGGCTATTACCATCCTTACTCCAGGTATAGGATTGGATATTGGCGGTGTGCGCATATATTTTTTTGGCTTCACCACCATTTACACTAATCTCGTAAATGGCATTTGTACCCTCTTTATCTCTTTTGCTGAGAAAGGTCAATGTGCCTTTGGCCGGACGGAAAGTGACCTGGCTAACGCTGGAGCTGGTATGGTAAGCTAAGCTTTGACTAGAGCCGGTATGATACAGGTACAAGTGTACCTGGCTCAGGGCGTTTCCTTTTTTCGGATCGGCTGGGTCGCTTAGGGTATAGGCAATGTAATTGCCATTCTCTGCGATCATACTACCGGTAACCGTTTTCATTTTTGCAATGTGCGCGGGCGTTACCTGAGCTACAGCAGCAATGGGGGAGAATGATGCCAGGAGCGTGGTGCTCATCAATCCCAAATAGACCAGATTTCTTGTCATTTCTTCTGCAATAAATTTACATGTGTTAACGAAGATGCCTAAGGCATAAAGGGTGGGAAGATACGCATTTTTAGCGTAACGGGCGGAAATGGAGCTTATTACGCCAGGGCAATCGGGTCTTAGAAAGGTGTAATTTGGCGTTTTACCTATTGACGGATGTCCAAGCGTTTAGAAAACAGGGGCATTGGCACAAACTCCTTTTGTCATGCTGCCGAGTCGAAGCATGACGATAATCCCGGCCCTTGGGATGCCCTTCGGCGAGGCTGCCAATGACAAGTTTGTATCAATTTGATTATCAATGCCAAATTTTCGCCTTGTCCTAGCCTTATGGATTAGGGGAACCCTATAAAAAACTCTGGGTGACAATAGATAGGGCAAAGGCTGGGAACGGAATACGATCATACTCGTCATTCGTCCTGGAGCTTTGGCTGTTTGTAGCGAAGGTGAAAGCACAGTGGAGCTATCCCTGCGGGGGGATGATCTACCCTTGCCGGTAACTGGTGAATGTAGGCATTCTACTCCTGCTCAGGGGATACCTCCACAAGGTCGGTATGACGCGTTGACTAAGCGATGTACCGGCTTTTGTATTCTTGCTGCTATGAATCGCTTTTCTTTTCCCGTTTTCCCGTCCTATCGACCTGTGGTGTAGCGCAGGGGAAAGCGCAGTGGAGATATCCCGCCGGAGCTTGCCGGACATGCCTTTGCTGCAATGTGGTAGCTGTAAGCACTCTACCCAGTCTCAGGTGATGCCTCCACTAAGGCTTGACGAGTTGTTTGGGCATGCTTTACTTGTTCCGGCCAGCGCTCGCAGGGTAAGGGTCAAATTTTTTGCTCATTTTTTTTTCAAAAAGATTTATGGAAAGAACTTAAGTTATTATACAGCTGTTTTTCAATGCTTTTATAGAAGTGCATCAACAGGGTGAGGAATCTGCCGGTTTTGGTGTAGGCTAAGGGCTTTGTCTTTATCTTTGGAAGCCGGGTGTATCCCGGAGAGAATAATTGTAAGCTATGGAGCAAAGGAAAGAGGAACTGGCAGTTTTCCTGTCGCAGTTTGGTGTTTTAACGCCAGCCGAAGTGTCTGAGCTATCAGAGCAGATGGTAGTGTCTGACTTTGTTAAGAATACGGTCATTGTTCGTGCGGGACAGGTTTGCAACCAGTGTTTTTTTGTGTTAAAAGGCTGTTTACGGCAGTACATGGTTGTAGATGGGGTTGACAGGACTATTGCTTTTTATACTGAAGGCCAGGCGGTCAATTTTTATACCAGCACAACCCGGCAACTGCCTTGCGATAGCTTTTTGCAGAGCATAGAGGACTCCGTTGTATTGATAGGCGATCCGCAGCGGGATGCTCTCCTGTACGAGGCTTACCCGGGCTTAACTACTATTGTAACAAAGATGATGGCCGAAGACTTTGGCCTAATGCAGGATGCATTCCATCAATTTATGACTTCTTCTCCAGAAGAACGCTACCGGAACCTATTGGAGAAAAGGCCTGACCTGTTACAGAGAGTACCCCAGCACCAGCTTGCCGGGTACCTGGGCATTACCCCGGAATCGTTAAGCCGCATTCGCAAAAGAATCGCGAAGGCGCAGTAGACTACGGCAACGCTTGTTGCCCATGGCAAGCAACCATAGCGCAAACAGGATTTCTCCCAATGCCAAGGGCAATGCCATTACCTGGTCGATGCGCTCCCGGTAGGAGTAGGGTATTGCATAAACCATGTATAAGGTATTGCTCGATAGGTAGCAGATACCAGAGAGCAGGAGCAGGACCGGTATGAGTTTAGGAGCAAGTCCCTTTTTCAGCAATAACAGGGCAGTTGCTACCAGGTGTATACCGAACAGGATAAGCGCCATAGACCAGGTGTCGATAAACATGTTGATATCCTGGAGCAATTGTGCTCCTATTGCTCCGGGTGCATCCAGTTGGTGGCGGGCTGATTGTAAGTAGCTAATGGCTGTGCCGAGCAGGCAGGCATACACCAGGCGGAACAATGCAGATAGTTGCGCCAGCCGAGGCCTATAGAGGCCAAAGGTGGCATATATTGCCCAGGCCGCAATGATGTCGAGAACTATTATTATGAGAAAAGCCATAATTGTTCCGGACAATTGATGCGGAGCGTTGCTGAGATGATATAAGGTCTTATCGGCATTTCCCGGCACATAAAAACTATTGAAGCATACTCCGTAACCGTAAGCGGCTACAATAGCCATAAGAAGGATCGACCAGGAAAGAATGGAGGCAAAACGATAGGGCGTTGAGCGTAGAAGAGGCATGTCCGGTGGTTTTTATTTCCTGTTCAAAAGTACCGGAGCCGGGACGAAAATACGTTGACTTAAGTTAAGAAATGCTCTTAACCAGCCTGGCGATGCAGGACATGCCCATCAGATTCTGACGGCGGTTACAGATCGTCCGTATAGTGTCTGCGTTCTTTCTCCTGGGAAAACTTACGCTCATTGTAGTCTCCCGATTTGTTCCGGGCAATGGACAGGGTTTGCCAGTCTTCGTTCCTGGCCATTTTGGCAACAAATACCATCTGGCCAATGTGATAGGGGTAGTGGGCTAACTGCCGGTTGAGGGCCTCCGTTACGGTATGGCCGTCGTTGCGGATGTACACAATCTTTTCCAGGTCTGTTTCCTTAAGCTGATCCAGTGTCTGTATCAGACAGGTCCAACCTTTGTTCCAATAATCCATAAGCTCCGCTTTGTTGCTAAAACGGTTCCGGAACTCTTCATCGCGGTTACGCCAGGATTTTTCTCCATCGCTATGCAGGAAGTCGGTAAAGCGGGAGAGCATATTGCCCACAATATGGTTGACCAGGATAGCTATACTGTTGCTCTCTTCGTTGTATTGCCAGAAGAGTTGCGGCTCATCCAGTTGCGCCATTGCTTTTTCGCCCAGCATTTTGTAATAGAGAAATTGTTTTTTTGCACTTTCGAGGTAGCTGCTCATGATAGCTGTTTTTTTATATGGTTTAAAACAAATTGTTTACGTTGTTGTATATCGCCTGCCGGTACCTCCGTAATATGGTAACCGAGGGCAGTATAGGTTTTTTTCATTTGCCGGTAGGTATGGAGGGCTTCTTCCCAGGTTTGCCGGCGTTCGTTATCGTTATGGTAGATCTGGGCCCAGGGCAGAAGCAAGAAGACATCGGGGTTGTGCCGGCAAGCTAAAACAGTTTCCTTCGTTGCGACAGGAAGGTCATAGCCAATCAGGACAGCATAGCAAAGTGCGTCGGGCAGGCCGCGATCAAAAAAGCAGGGAACCCAAAGCCCCGGACTGGCATTTTGATAATCCTGCAGGCAGCGCGTTATCATCAGGTCGGTATAGGCTCTTTGGTCTTTCCAGGGTAGGGCATTGCCGCCACAGGCCTCTTGTTCCTGGATGATCTGCCGTGCTGCCTCAGGTACAACTTTGTACCCTTCTGCTTGCAGGGCATGTAGGAGCGTAGTTTTACCCGTGCCCGGGCCGCCTGTAATAACGTAGCTGTATATTGTATGGTTTTTTGTCATGTTTGCTGTACCTGTTGGGCCTGTCTGATAAGAGCGATTGCTCCTGCTACGCTTTCACCGCTATCCCGGCTGTTTCGGGGAAAGCTTCATCATCGTTACTAAAGATGTAGCGGCATGGCTTTCGCGTTCCGTACCCAGCGCATAGACATCGGCACGGACTACTGTCAGTACATTGCCTGCCTTAATAACACGGGCTTTGGCACATAGCGTCTCGCCTATGGCCGGCCGCAGGTAATTAACCTTTAATTCCACGGTCGTAAAATAGCTGTCTTCCGGCTGCGCGGCCACAGCGGCATAGCCGGAAGATACGTCTACCAGGGTGGCGATAATACTTCCGTTAAACATGCCTGCCGGCCGGGCCATAAAGTCTTTTTTAGGTAGGGCAATCTCGATATACCCCTCCTCAAGGCGCTCAATTGTTCCCCCGAAGAGCCCCATCATTTTGGAGCGGCTAAAGCTTTCTTCGATCTGTTTTTTTCGTTCTGCGGTTATGGACATAGTATACGATTAACTGCAAAAGTCGTTAAAATTACCACTTGCTGTATGGGATATATAGAGGCGTTTATAACGGTATTTCAAACAGGCTCACCTCGATATTGTTGTAATGATCGGGTAGGTTGCTTTTGGCCGGTAGCTGTTTTCGGCCGCAGTAGCGGAAGCCTAAATGACAATAATACCGTACCAGGCTTTCGTTGTCGGCCCAGGTATCCAGCCGCAGGAAGGACCTGTTTTGTTCTCTGCCCTTTGCTATGGCCCAGTTTATAATGTGGCGTGCATAGCCTTTGCCCCGGTACGCACTACGTACAGCCATCCTGTGCAGGTATAAAGCTTCGACACCTTCAGCATCCAGCCATATTTCCGGCTCGGCGTAAACCACCGAAAATAAAGCGGCTATGGTTTGGTTAGCTACAATTTTGTAATGACGTTGCTCTTGTATCTCGCGGGTAATAAATGCCCTGCTGAACTCCGGCCAGGAGTGGTTAAATTGCTCCTGTTGAAATATCCTGGCCTCGTTATATATCTGCCTGATAACCGGCATGTCATCCAGGAGGGAGGGAGAAATGACCAGTGACATAGAATGAATATTTGAGACAAAGGACGGCAAAATAGTAATGAACTATCAGGTACACTTTAGGCTATTTTAAAGGGTGCAGTTAGGATAGTTTTTCCAGGAAATGGATTTCAATGCATAGAAGCGCTACCCGGGATATTAAATTGTGTTGGAATGTTCTTTTTGCTGCCGCCAGCCCGCTCTCGTAATGCAGTATATATAGTTCTGCCTTGGCGGTTCGCCAAAATAGGCAATTTCCTGCTCGTCAACTTTTTGGACACCCAAACGCTCTATGGCGATCTGGGAACGTATATTCTGTGTGCCGATATGAAAATGAACCTGTTGCACAAATTGCAGGATATAGTCCAGCATCATTACTTTGACACCCTGGTTTATACCCTTGCCCCAGGAATCGCGGCCATAAAAGGTATAGCCGATCAATATACTTTCGTTCTGCGGATCGTAGTCATAAAAACGGGTACTGCCTATTACTTGTCGGTTTTTTTTATCTACGATTTTAAAGGCGCCTTCACTCATCAGCGCGCCATCGAAGAATATGCGGAATACGTCTTTTTGCCAGCGGTCTTTATTAGGATGTTGTTCCCAGATAAGCGGGTCAGAAGCTACGGCATATAAGGACTCAAAATCTTCCTCTTGGAGCGGGTAGAGTATGACCTGTTCGTTTTCCAGTAATGGTTGTAAGTTGAAGTGCATCTGGTTGTATTATATGGTTGTGTTTTTGCAGCATACTTGCTGTATTAAAAATACAATATTAGCTTCTTGCGGTTGATTATGTTGCTGTTATTTTTTCTCTCACCGGGAAAGCTTCGCCCGGAAGCCGGAGCATACCGGCTTATTAAGTCCTATTATAATCTGCTTGTCATATATAATGGTATTTGTGTTTTATTGTGTCCCGGCCTGTGCCTTGGTTTTTAAAATTCTTATCGAAACTGCCGGAGGAGTGTTAATTTTGCAGGGAATATAAGGGAGCATAGTATATTAACTGAGGGAAAAAGTAATGCTTCCATTTTTAATATCTGTAAATACGACAAGCGAATATAATGGTATCAACTAAAGGTTATGCTGCAATGACAGCCGGCGCTGATCTGGCCGAATGGAATTTTGAACGCCGCGAAGTGGGCTCTAAAGATGTGCAATTTGATATTCTGTATTGCGGGGTTTGTCATTCAGACCTTCACCAGGTGCGTAACGACTGGTTTCCCGGTATGTTCCCGATGGTTCCCGGGCATGAAATAGTGGGCAGGGTGGTGAAGGTCGGCGAACAGGTGTCTAAATTTAAGGTCGGCGAGCTGGTCGGTACCGGCTGTATGGTAGATTCCTGCAAGGAATGCAGTAATTGCCACGAAGGCCTGGAGCAATATTGCGAAAAAGGAAGTGTACCCACTTATAACGGGGTTTATAAATATTCGGATGGTATGCCTACCTACGGCGGTTACTCCAAAACCATCGTTGTAAGCGAGGATTTCGTTCTTCATGTACCCGAGAATCTGGATCTGGCAGCTGCAGCCCCGCTGTTGTGTGCTGGTATTACTACTTACTCTCCCTTGAAGCATTGGGCTGTAGGTAAAGGACATAAGCTTGCTGTATTGGGATTAGGTGGGCTGGGACACATGGCCGTTAAGTTTGGAGTTGCCTTTGGTGCCGAAGTTACTGTTCTGAGTACCTCGGCAGCAAAAGAGGCAGATGCACGCAGGCTTGGGGCACACGATTTTGTCGTTACTTCTGATGCGGATCAGTTTAAGGCGGCCAAAGGCCGTTTCGATTTTATACTGGACACCGTTAGCGCCGAACATGATATAGCGCGCTATATGTCCCTGCTGCGAACAAACGGTGTTCATATTTGTGTGGGCATCCCTTCTGAACCGGCCAGTATAGCACCCTTTGCCGTTATTAACGGCCGTAAAAGCCTGGCCGGTTCCAGTATAGGTGGTATCCGGGAAACCCAGGAGATGCTCGACTTCTGTGGAGAGCATGGTATCGGGTCGGATATTGAGATCATTCCTATACAAGATATCCAGAAAGCTTACGAGCGCATGGAAAAGGGCGATGTCCGTTACCGTTTTGTGATTGATATGGCCACTTTGTAAGGCTTTTTGGGTTTGATGGTTCGCCAGGCTTCTGAAATAAGCAAGGATCAATATTGAATTTTTGCGGGCGCACTACGACGTTTTCAATATCCTTGCCAGTAGGCGGCGTGGTATGCCCGGTAATATTCCACCTTTAAAGAATGTAACAGGGTCGAAAATGGCCCGGCCCTCCCATGGGATGCGCAGTCTTAAATACTTTTTCCCCCTGTTTAATAAATGCGTCGTAAAACTTATTTCCGGTACGCTGTTGTGGTATTGCTTTTTTTGATCCAGGCGCTCTTTCTCCTGGCTATATTCCATGAGAATAAGGGCTCTTATTTGTTGATGATCATTACCGCCGCCATTTTGCTGCTGGTTTGGTACACCTATCGTAAATCGGCCATACACAGTCATAAGCAGGAATACGAATCCTTAAAGGTCGCCGCTTGGGTGCCTGTTGGCGCGGTTTGCTCCTACTATTTAAATGAAGAAGTCGGGCTGGGGCCTGTCTTGGGTGCTGCAATAACGGGAACGCTGGCTTCTTTCGTGCCGGAATGGAAACGTAGTTCCGTTTACCTGAAACAGCTGCCGGCGGCATTGTATTGCGGCGCTTTTGTAGGCATGTCCAGCGCCCGTGTAGCCAACGGCTTCCTGTTTATTGTCACTGCAGGAATAGTTACTGCTGTATTACTGGTGGTATCTAAAAGTCTCTTGAACGGTATTGGCGGTCGCCTGGGCACTTTAGCCTTTGCCGGCGTAGCCCTGACTTATTTATTAATTGTGATTTTGCGATAATGTTGACAATAATAGTACTTGTTTTGAGCGGACTAGCGGGAGGAATGTGGACATACTTTTGCAGTACCCGTCTCCGCCAGGGGCCGGTAAGATCCTCTGCTTTATCCAGTCTGCTGGTAGCCGGCTTTTTTTATTACTTTCCCGAGGTTTTGTCTCCCTATTTAACACGGCATATTCCCCTGGTATTCCTGGGAGCCTCTTTTATTGGTATGGT
>JBEBWN010000086.1:0-12537 GCA_040392235.1 Taibaiella helva
CCAAGGAGGACCAGTTGCCGGTAAGACTGAGTAAGGCTCCTACTTTTATGGCTTCGGAAGTTTTGGGATCGTCCTTATCTTTCTTGCAGGATGCCAGGAGAAAGATAGCCAGCGCTAAGGCAGTAAGTGTGCGCATCATTTGCGTCATAGTGCGTTGTATATTTAAAAATTGGGTATAAAACTAGCTATTCTATTTGAATTATTATAATAATGTAAGAAAAATAAAAATGGAGCACTTTTTCAAAGCAATCGCCAAGTTCACCAACAGCAAACCAGCATAAATATCTATTCTCGCGCGCTTAATTAAGTTTATACGGAAACAGGAAGAAAACAAGTTATCTCTTAGCTATTGCGACACTACTTTGTTCTATTCCCGGATTCCGCCAGATCACTATATTTCATGATTGATCAATTTTGATTGTAGCGAAAAACAATTAAAGATATCCTAACTATAGTCGGGCTAATCGTACTGTATAGCAACCGGATTTGTATAAATTGACCGACAGGCCAGGCTCCTTATCATAATTTGTAATAATTCAAAATAGAATCCCAGCTTGAGCATTCCAGACAAGGAATACCCCTTCCATACTTCTGGCTTGACATTCATCACGACCGCATTCTCTATTACTTCGGGCGTTGTTTGCGGACCGGCGAAATAGTTATTCAATCCATAAGGACATTCAGCGCCGATATGCAGCTCAAAATGGGATCCTAAAGAAAGATGCCTCCTATGCCCAGCAATGGGCTTAGGAGCCATTTTTCGAATCAGAGCGAAAAGACGGCAACAGCCCGCCTCTGCCCCCGACATCTATGTAAAGTGCTACCGCGTCATTTAGTACCTGATGATACCGAGGATGTAAGGGAACCTCCCAATAGCTGGTATGCCTACATAGCGATTCAAACCCATACCGGTATAAACCGAAATGCACCTATTAAATCTATATCCTATCTCCAAACCTCCTCCAAAGAAAGGCTTAGTACCCGATACCATTTCTCCGGCCATCCACATATCACTGTTTGCTCCTACATTGACTTGCGGACCTAAACGGAAACCATGTTCGCTTTTATCTTTTTGGGCCTGGGTGTGGTAAAAAGGAGCCATAAAAAAATGGAGTTTAACAGTTTGCTCATAAATACGATTTTACAATCGTATTTTTAAAGTATCCCATTTGTTCATAACTAAACTTATGGATATTCCACTATATCCCCCATATTCTCTATATCCTGCAGGGATACATCATACCGTTTAAGGATTTTATAGTCACTACGCACTTTCGACCAGGGATAACTGTCTATTGTATCGCCATTAAAAATGAAAATACATAGCTTCTTACTCGGATTTTTCAGTAGCTTTTTATACTCCTCCTCTATCAGGTCATGGGGTATACGTTCTCCTATTAACATTCCAGCTATTTCCCAAGGTCTATACTGCTCTGGCAGATTTGTATCAGGGTAGCTGTAAGTAACTAAACATCTACGTATTGCAGTGTCGTTGTTCCTAAGCCAAATACTGTGCTTTACTTCCACAATTAGAGGCTCTTCACAAGAAAAAAGAGACAGTAAGGCCAATACAACGAATATCACTTTTCCATACTTCATAAAATGCATTAATTACCAAAACATAGATCATTTGATTGGTTTATCAAAAAACCTGCGCGTATCTTCAGGAATTCGATCACAACTCATCAAATTGCAAACCAGAATGCTTATTAAGAGCTTCAATCAGATCTAATAGAAGAGTATTGATTATTTTGCTCGTTGGCTAACTTTTTACGGATTTTGTTTTCAATGTCGTGTATATCAACAAAACAACTAATCTCCGTATTATTTGACAAATCTATGGATACATTTTGACGTTTTCCATTCTATTATCTGGCGGATATGATACTTTATAGTTCAGCCGCTCAAGATCAGCTATACTTAAATCATATCTTTTTAAGATTTTATATTCTGTACGGATAGTTTGCCATGGATAGGAGGAAACTGTATCTGAATGAAAAATAAAAATAGAGAGCGTATCATTTGGCAAAGACATAAATATTTTATCCCATTTTGTCCTGGAATCTACATAAGTATAATAGTCAAAATAACTTCCTCACGTACCGTCATCCCGACCAGCGTGGAGCCATCTCCCAGGCTTGTAAAAGTGGAAGTTATTTTGACACAGTTACTAAGAGCTTTTTCGCGGATTTATTCTTACCATTTTAGGGGGTATTATTTCTAATGATGTATCAGGATAGAAAAAACCCTCATTATAATTTCCAAAATAGTACTCAATTGTGTCATCTGAATTATTTTCAATCTGAATGGAATAAAATCTATCAGGAAAATGCGACGTCTCACAACCTAGAAATACCCAAAAGCTAAAAAACGTTAGTAATATTTTCATGTACATATGTACTTTTAAAGAAACGGTATAATTCTCTTTAACGATAAGTCGACCCCAAAATACTTACCAAAATTTCGCGGCATCACGATTCACACTGCATTCTATCCAATCTGCCCCTGTCATACTGGGGAATCCGATCCAAATAAATACCCGAATCGTTTACTATCAAATGCGTGTCTGTATTCATGCATCAACAATAAAACAACAGCTCTCCACAAGGAGCGCTCCACTTTATCACTGATAAATTACGTTAAAATCATTTGCTCTCAAATAATTTATGTCGAGTAACCGGCGCTCTAACACGCCCCTTCCCGTGGCCCGGATGGTATCCCAGGGAATGGCATTTAAAGAATCATTATCAAAAAAAATAAATCCATTCTTTATCTTTATAAATAAAAAATGCTTCCCAGCATGTATAACGGCCCACACTCCGCTTAAAATTCATTCCAGGTTTCAGCAAGCCCTGATCTGCTTGCCCCAATGGATTATATTCCCCTATTGCCGTATCTGGATAATTCCAATAAAACTCGAAGCGAATATTCCTCGTCGATTGATTAACAATATTAATAGCCTTATGAGGGTCTAGAGGACAACGTTTATCCATTTTATCACAAGCATTAACCACCATGATCATGCCCAAAAGGAGTATTCCCGTTAATTGATCTTTCATAAGCCTTCATTTTACATATAATAATAATTGCAACATAAAAATAGCATTAATCATCCAATAAGTACTAAAAAATAGGATAGGCTGAGACTAAGGCCACAATTTCCTCATTCCTGTGTTTGCTTCTTAGTCGCTACCACCAACGAGCACGGCCGGGAGACTCGTGCGACCCCAGCTACAAAGCAATACGCGTGGGGGGAACAAAGAGCCGCGAACAACGCCTACCTTATATTGGTATCGGTTATTGGTCGTAAAGATTGGCGCTGCAGGCGGTTCCGATACCTCAGGGCTGGCCAAGCGACTTAGCAGAATGCCTCCTGTAATGCAAAAACGAGACTATCGGACATGCAATCAAATCACGCAGACCGCGGTTTTTCCAGGAATGTATTTGATAACTCTTTATTGGCTCTACCGTATCTATAATATATATTGACCTACCCTTAGAACAACTTAGCCAATTGTTCCGTAAGGACCTGCCAACCCATCCAACTCATGATGGCCACGACTAACCAACCAGCTATTTGCAACGAAAGTGGGTGTTTATAATCCGGAGTCATTCCCTTTTTATGAGCAGCAATGAGAATAAGACTTAAGGCAACGGGTAAGATCAGGCCATTAACCGCGCCGGCCAACACCAGGAGTTTTACCGGCTGGGGATTGACACAAAACAGGATACAGGCAACAACAATAAAAAGGCTTACCGTAAGCTTTTCATTGCGGGCAATGAAAGGCGATAAAGTTTTCCAGAAGCTCACCGAGGTATAGGAGGCGCCGACAACCGAGGTAATAGCCGCAACCCACAGCACTACTCCGAAAAATACATATCCGACGCGTCCGGCAGCATGCTCAAATACACTGGCCGCCGGGTTAGCTTTATCCAAGGCCAAGCCCTGGCTCACCACGCCCAATGCAGCCAGGAATAAAATGTAACGCATAAAAGAAGTGATCAATATACCTTTTACCGCGCTGCCCGATACCTCGGGCAGATGTTCCTTACCCGCAATACCGGCGTCCAGCAAACGGTGCGCGCCCGCAAAGGAAATATAACCGCCTACTGTACCCCCTACAATGGTGACGATGGTCAGAAAATCAATAGTGCCGGGCCATACGGTCCTGTATAATGCCTGCCCTAACGGCGGATGGGACACAATTGCAACATAGGTTGTAAGCAAGATCATTAAAACACCCAGAATTTTGACAAAAACATCCAACAGGCGCCCGGCTTCCTTTGCCCAAAATAAGAAAAGAGCCACAAGGGCGCTGAACACCGCACACCATTGCGGAGATAAGCCTGTCAGCATAGACAATCCCAGCCCGCTGCCCGCAATATTACCTACGTTAAACACCATGCCCCCAAAAGCGATCAGTGATGCCAGTAGGTAACCGGCTCCAGGTAGCAGCTTATTAGAAATATCCTGGGCATATAACCGGCTCATGGTAATAACGCGCCAGATATTTAACTGGGCACCGATGTCCAACAATACCGAAACCAGCACAACGAAGCCAAAACCAGCCAACAGCTTCTCTGTAAATAAACTGGTCTGTGTCAGGAATCCAGGTCCTATGGCAGAGGTAGCCATCAAAAATGCGGCGCCTAATATAGCGGAATGTTTCTTCATGCAGAATATGCTTTAATTATGCCAGAAATATGCCTTGCAAAAAGAGGTGCCTGTGCGCCATCGCCATGCATACACAATGTATCAGCCGCTACTGCCACAACCGAACCGTCAGTAGCGGTAACAGACTGCTGCTCTATAATTTGACGCACCTGCTTCGTTAAGGTATCTGTTGTATGTATCAATGCATGTGGGTTACTACGCGGTGTAAGCTGCCCTCCCGCGGTATAAGTCCGGTCGGCAAAGGCTTCGCTCATTACCTGCAATCCAATTGCTTCACCCGCACGAACAGAAGCGCTGCCGCTTAAACAAAATAATTTCAACCGGGAATCGAAATCGTAGGCTGCCTGGGCCACAATGCGGGCAAAAAATTCATCACGTGCTGCCATATTATACAATGCACCATGTGGCTTAATATGATGCACATTTGCGCTCATGCTTTCTGCAATCGCATAAAAGGACTCCAGCTGCCGCATAATAAGGGAGCGTAAAGCACTTTCCGGCAACTGCATTTCCATACGCCCAAAGTTCAGGCGGTCGTCAAATGAAGGGTGTGCGCCTATCTTGACGCCATTTTCCAGGGCCAGGGCCATGGATAGCCTTATACTCTTTTCGTCGCCGGCATGTAGTCCGCAGGAAATGTTTGCGGAATGAATAAAAGGCATAATCTCCGGCTCGTGGGAAATCCCTTCTCCCATATCACAATTAAAGTCAATCATCCGTTCAGTTTTTATGTTGTATTTCCGTCCACTTGATTAAACAGCCGGCTTGCAATTGCCGCAGGTAAGCCTGTCGCTCCGTCCATAAACGTTCGGCAGTGACAATATCCGTCATCCGGAATCGCACAGAAGCGCCGGCCGGCCGCTGGGCCAACAAGCCCCGATGCGCCGCGATAACCTGGGCTATGCGGGGATAACCTCCCGTTGTCTGATGATCTGCCATCAAAACCACCATTTGTCCTTTCGGCAGCAATTGTACCGTACCATACTGAACAGGAGCAGAAACCAACGAATAATTATCGCTTATATGCAATGCTTCACCCTCCAGGGTAAACCCCATACGATCCGAATATTGCTGTACAATAAACGACGAACCTAGAAAAATATCCTGCGCAGCCGGACCGAGCAGGCCCCATTCTTTTCCCGGCAAAACCAATATGGGCTCTTCCGGCGAGAACTGATCTGGAGCTGCATACCAGGGCAGTAGCCTATCCAATAGTTTATTATCCGGTACTTTTTCCGCTAAACAAAGGCCGGAAAACAGTTCGTCGCCTTTGCGTAAAGCACGGCCATGATAGCCTCCCTGGCCAAGCTTAATATGGGTGCTCCTACTCCCCATCCAGTCCACAGCACCAATACCTCCCTTTATAGCCATATAAGACAATCGGCCGTTCCGGGGGCGGGAAAAAGAAAGCATATCACCGGCGGCGAGAACAATAGGCCTGAAAAGAGGCACAGAGGTACCATTTACCTGTGGTACAAAATCAGCACCGGTAATCGCTATTACTAAACCATCGTTACAACGTAATTTCGGCGCCGGGTAGTGCATCTCCAATACCGCGGCCGAAGCGCGGTTTCCGAGCAAACTATTGGCTATCTGGAAGGCTTCCCTATCCATAACGCCACCAGGATTAATGCCCCAACCTCTGTAACCATAGCGACCGGCATCCTGTATAGTGTCCAGTATTCCTGGTTTAATAACGGTCAAACTCATCCGGTGTAATAGCATAAAATTGTACACGATCCCCCGTCTTATATAAGCAGGGCGGTTCTTTATCAAATTGCAGCATAGGCGCCGGAGTTCTTCCGATAATATGCCAGCCCCCCGGCGAAGCCAGGGGATAGATACCGGTTTGCCTGCCGGCAATGCCCACACTTCCGGGCTGAACAACCGTAGGCTGAGGTTTGCGAGCGGTTGCTATACGCTCATCCACCTCGCCCATATAGGCAAAACCGGGAAGGAATCCAAT
This sequence comes from Taibaiella helva, assembly GCA_040392235.1. Classification (GTDB taxonomy): domain Bacteria; phylum Bacteroidota; class Bacteroidia; order Chitinophagales; family Chitinophagaceae; genus Taibaiella; species Taibaiella helvus_A. The sequence continues at coordinate 6,642 of JBEBWN010000086.1, forward strand.
CATATAGATATGGTAGATATTTGCCGTATGCCGCTCAATAACCTCCTCTTGCGATAATCCGCTGGACCGGGCCAGGCCAGCCAAATCGGGCGCATAAGCAGTATCATAACATACCGGGATACGAATCAATTTACGATCGTAAGATATGCCGGAAGGTTGAAAATTGTCGATAATATCTTCAATAGCTGCCTGTACATAGGCCTGACCTGAGGGTGCACAGCCTTTGAGACACACGGCTTCCGCAATATCGTAATAAACAGCCAGGGAAGCATAGGCAGCCACCACCTCCTTAACGGGAGCAATAGCTCCCTGGGTGACGGCTTCGTGTAATTGCACTACATATGCATTCAGATTTAAATCGATCTGGTTACCAAAGTCGATCAGCAGGGCATCGTCGCCCAGGTTATGTATAGAATAAGGGAATGGCGTCTGCATATGTTCAACCGTGAAAATACACATTATCTGAATACAGGATACAAGATATCTGTAAAACCGACCGCTGTAAGCCTGCTCTATCGTTACCAACTTCTCCCTGGCTGTTGTTTTCTCCGGAATCCTGGGCAATCTACCCGGGCATGACTTTATAAGTCGGATCGTCTTCGATATCAACTTCTACTACTCCCCTGGCATTGTGTAGCAAATTCATACAGTCGGCGCTCAGATGCCTTAAGGTAATCTTTTTGTTCAAAGCAGTATATTTATCTGTCAGTTTATCGAGCGCATCGATGGCGGACATATCGGCCACCCTGGATTCCTTAAAATCCACAACAACATAGTCCGGATCGTTCGCCCAATCAAACTTCTCCAGAAAACCTGCAGTCGAGCCAAAAAACAGCGGGCCATATATTTCATATATCTTACGCCCCTGCTCATCTATATGCTTACGTGCCCGTATACGCTTAGCATTATCCCAGGCAAAAACCAATGCGGCTATGACCACACCGACAAGAACAGCCAGCGCAAGATTATGCAACAACACGGTGATCAGGGCAACCAACACCCCAACAAAAATGTCAGATTTCGGCATTTTATTAATAATCCGGAAAGATGCCCATTGAAACGTTCCGATAGCCACCATCATCATTACACCAACCAGGGCGGCCATAGGTATCTGCTCTATTAATGGCGCCCCTACCAGTATGACAGCCAAAATGGCCAATGCAGCTATAATCGCCGACAACCGGGATCGGGCTCCCGCATTAAGATTGACCAGGGTTTGTGCTACCATGGCACAGCCCCCCATCCCACCGAAAAAACCATTAACAACATTTGCCGTACCCTGGGCTATTGCTTCCCTGTTAGCGTTACCTTTGGAATTGGTGATCTCATCGACCATATTAAGCGTAAGCAATGATTCAATCAAGCCAACACCTGCCATAACAAAAGCGTAAGGCATAATGACCTGTAGCGTATTCCAGTTTAACGGTACAGCCGGGATGCTAAACTGGGGTAAAGAACCACTGACAGAAGCAATATCCATCACTTTCCTGGTATCTATATTCCCTAAATAAACCAGCAATAATACAGCCACGATAGCAACAAGAGAGGCCGGCACAGCCCTGGTTAGCTTTGGCCAGAAATAAACGATGCCAATGGTAAGCAAGGTTAAGGCAATCATCGTAAAAAGTTGTCCCCCCGCCAGCCAGGAGGAAGAAGAGCCATTATACGCTTTAAACTGCCGGACCTGCGCCAGGAAGATTATTATAGCCAGGCCATTGAGAAAGCCATACATAACCGGCTGGGGAATCAGACGAACAAATTTGCCCAGCTTGAACAGACCTACCAGCAATTGCAAACAACCTGCCAGTACAACTGCGGCAAACAAATACTGCACACCGTGAGCGGCCGCCAAAGCGATCAATACCACAATCGTTGCCCCCGCACCTCCGGAAACCATTCCGGGCCGCCCTCCCAGGACAGCCGTCACAATACCCATTAAAAAAGCAGCGTATAATCCCGTCAAGGGCGAAAGCCCTGCCAATATAGCAAAGGAAAGTGATTCCGGTATCATCGTCATGGCAACCGTCAAGCCTGCCAGAAGCTCATTCTTTATATTTAGGCCTGCCAATTGCTTAAATTTTAATTTATTCTGTCCCATAGTACTAGAAGTATTTTCCCTATCGTGCCGGTTCCGCCTGCAAATATATAACAGCTCAGGCGGCTTGCCACTGTTTCCAGGTTTATGTCACAACATATAGCCAAATCAGAATAGCCGGGTCCGGTATAGCGGAATTTACCACCTCGCCACTTTGTTTGCTTAGACAACAACAAATACGGATGCATTTCCCGGCATATTAGCGTCAAAAAAATAAACATCTTTATCTGCAACTCCCTTTTGTATCCGGGAAACCGATTATTCTTTATTTTCAAGCCTTATAAGAGAAAGGCGCTTTTGAAAACGCTGTGAAAAGTATGCGCCGTCAGGAAAAATACTATCACCAGACAACATTTAATCTAAATCTTTTTTTATGCTTCAACTAAAAGGCATTCATCACATAGCAATCATCTGCAGCAATTACGAAAAGTCCAAGCAGTTCTATACGGGTATATTGGGATTCCGTATTTTAAGAGAAACTTACCGGAAAGACCGGGATTCCTACAAACTGGATCTCGCCCTGCATAACCAGTACCTGATCGAGCTATTCTCTTTTCCGGCCCCGCCTTCCAGGACCAGCAGACCCGAGTCAACAGGATTAAGACATATTGCTTTCTCCGTAAAGGATATAGTCAGCTGTATAGACCACTTGAAAAAGCAGGGCCTGATTGTTGAGCCCTGCCGCATTGACGAATATACACAACGTAAGTTTACTTTTTTCGCGGATCCTGACGGCCTGCCTATTGAACTGTACGAAGATCCTGATACGAAGGATTAGCCAGCCTCCACCAGACAACTTTTCAGCGGAAGATGAAGTGAATTCCCGACAAGGACAGGGTGTGACTTATTTTCACCCCGGTATAACCTGTAGCAATAAAAAAAAGAATGGAGCGTTTTTGAAAAAAGCGAATTCATGAAAAATATCCTCCTGGTAGCCACTGCCATCATCATGACGACACAAACCAGCACCGCCCAGATTACTTTGCGCCCGGAGCTTGGGCTTAATCTCTCCAATATGAAACGTATCTGGACCGGGCAGGATCGCTGGCCTGCCGCTAAAGCAAAGGCAGGACTTAAAGGAGGCGCTTACGTAAATATCCCGCTTGTTAAAGGACTGTATATAGAACCCGGCCTGCTCTACGTGGCACAAGGTTACTCGATGGATATCATCTTTTCAGACATAAACGGCAATACCAGTCCGGGCAAACTGAAATGCAACACGCATTACCTCCAAATACCGCTAAACCTCGGGTATGAGCTCCTGCAATCGAAAAAAACAGGCAAACTGTTTATCCATGCCGGACCTTACCTTGGTTATGCCGTTGCGGGAAAAGAATACGTTACAGAAAACACTTTTGATATCCCCGACCGGAAGCTGGCTATAGGCAATAGAAAAGAAGACGACCTCCTGCCACTGGACTGGGGAATAAATATCGGGCTAGGTTACCAGATTCCTAAAGGTATATATATCCGTTTGCAATACAGCGCAGGTATAGCTAACCTTACACCGCAGCAAACCACTGTATCGGCCCGTAATTATGCAGCATCCCTGGCTTTCGGCTACGATTTACCTATTAAAAAAGAAAAGATCCGCAATCCACAAAGCTGATATAAATATAGCGTCGTATCTCTTATCGGCACATAAGAAAATAGCATTGGCTCTATCACCCACGGCTCCTATACCGTCACATGAAATGTAAAGAACAAGAACTCTTTCTGCAGCTGTCCGGACAAAAAGAAGAGAAGAAAGGGTTCTTGGACTTTACGCAAAATCAGCAAACATTACCATTACTTCTATCATCTCCCTTTCAGGATTATAAACTATTATCCGCCTTTCCCATTATATACGGCATCCTGGTATTTTTAGACAATTAACAATCCGGTCGGAAGAGAAGCAATAATGATAAGTACCTAATAAAACGCTCAACATCACCTATATTTGGCGCCGTTTGTTTCACAGCCTAAATTAATCAGGATGCCATTAACCGCGCGCTTCCCTTACTTTTTATTATTTACGGTCGTTTTGTATGCGGTAATACTGACCATATACAATCATTTCCCCGCAGAGACCGCCTTTCGTTTCAATTCAGACGAAGGGGTGTATCTACGCCAGGCCATGATCGTTAAGGAAAAGGGCCTCGCTGGTTTCCGCGACTTATGCGATATCTACCTAAAAAATGAAAACCAGGAACAATTGTTCCCCAATCCTTTACGGGTGGGACATATTCTGTTGGCAACACTATTTTACCTGTTTTCCCCACATGCAACATCTTTGGCCTTTTTGTCCCTTTGTTTTTTTGCCGCTCTCTGTTGCCTGGTATTTTTATTTCTTAAAAATCGGCTACCGTTGCCTATAGCAACGCTGGCCGCTTGCCTGGTTTGCATTTCGCCTTTGCTGGGCAGCCTCTCTTCGAGGGCATTATCAGATACCGACTCCTGTTTTTTCCAGATTTTAACGCTTTTTATGTTTCTCAGGTATCTGGAGCAACCAGGTGCTCAGCGGCTCGCCGTCTTTATTATTTCTTTCTCGGCCAGTATCCTCGTTAAAGAAACAGGCGTCATATTCATTCCCTTTTACCTGGCTTACATGATATATTATCGGGGTCATGGGAAAAAAGGCATCTTGCCGGGCCACATTGTAGCAGGTAGCATTTTGCCTATACTTACCAGTGCAGTAGTTATTTTATTATGCCTGGGCAGCCTGGATACGGTTTTTTCTATAGGTAACATTATCGCTGGCAACAACATGGACAAAGCAACCGTTATCCCCTATGTTAGAGACTATAACTCCGGCCCCTGGTACCAATACCTGGTGGACTATATGTTATTATCCCCCTTACTCACCATTTTGTTCTTGTTGTTTGCGGGGCACTATATTCTGCAGAAGCCCAAAACTATTTTGGCTTCTGCCTTATTATTATATGTTGTCTATTTCCTGCTTTCCTATGAATTCCTGCCGAAGAATGTGCATTACGCCCTTTCGCTGGACATTCCACTACGTATTGGCGCGACTTTATATTTGGTACAACTATTCTCCTCTATGCCACTTCGTACAGTGCAACGCAAAATTGCGTTTTCTGCTGTAATACTACTTCTGGCCGGCTATGACATTAATAACTATTTTAAATTTTTTGTTGATGGGGCGATATACGACCCGGTAATTTATGATCCGCTTCGTGTCGAAAGAATGATCCCCCTTTAACCAGCAATAAAAAAGACTACCCGAAAATTGATTTTAGGTAGTCTTTTTTGTTGCTTTATCTGCCGACTCCGCAACCCGCTTTTTTGCCTGAATATTTACCCTACACAAGAGAACAACTTTCGGACAAACCATCATACTGTATTATTAGTGGGGCTTTACACTACCAGCCGTGTCGTTTATCCCTTTTGAGCGGGCTTCATCCAAGGCCCACTGCAGGTTATTCCGGGCAAGGGCAAAATCCGGATCCAGGGCAATAGCCTGCTTACAGTAGTCAATCGCCTCCGGATATTGCCGTAGCATAATACAGGCAACGCCCATATTATTATAAGCGGTAGCTCCATTCGTATTTATAACCACCGCTTTTTTCAACAAGCTGAGCGCCTGTGCTGCCTCCTTTTTCTCTATATACACCAGGGAAAGATTAATAAGGCTGTCATATTCTGCTACAGCCCCCTTATGAGTTTCTGCCGTTACAGTAGTTTTTTCTTTCTGAGCAGATGGCTCCGTTGTGTAACGGAGCAGCACAGCCAATAACAGAAGTAACAAGATAACAGGTACTATTACAAAAAAAATTTTGCATCGTTTATTTTCTATAAATA
>JBEBWN010000087.1:0-12527 GCA_040392235.1 Taibaiella helva
TTACAAATTTCAACCGACCTCTTTGACTTAGATAATCACTACTTCGTAAGTCTCTAAAAAACTCTAAACATCCATCCAAGTTCTCAATCAATCTTAAATCTTGTGGAGCAATAACAGGAGATTTTATATCATATATACGTCTTGGCGATTTTGGAACATTTTTTTTAGTCCTTTTTTTCGCGACACGGTTTTTCTTACGAAGTTTTTTTTCTATTTTTAAGTTTCTTCGCTTTTGCCATTTTTTATATTGGAGTGTTGTGTAAAACCTCTTCATTCTAAAAGTCAAATTTTATACTCTTTCGGAATAAGTCCTGTTTCTTTCATTCTTGAAAAAACTCGTTTTATTTCCTTATCGCTGAATTTTTCTTTTCCTCTGGCCAATCGTAGAAGTGTTGCAATAGCAAGCCGGCCTAAGACTAAGCCGGCTCCCTATAAACCCTATCACCATGAAAGTGCAAATATATATTTTTAAGCAATCAATTTCATTCTTCTTCCTGTTGTGACACCATATCTATGGTAATCTCCAACGCTTCACAGACCTGCAATAAGGTTGACAGCAAATAATCTTCCTTTGCATTTTCCATATCACTTATTTTGGCTCTATCAACTTTACTCTCAATAGCTAATTTTTCTTGACTCCAGCTTTTAGTTTTTCTGTACTTTCTAATATTGCTCCCAATTATTTTATAAACTTCATCATATTTCATAAAGAAGGAAAATTTTTGTGGCAGTATTGCCACATTTAAATATTTTTACTTACCTTTGATATTATTATGTTATGCGACTATATTTTATAGGACAATAGCCCTATATCATTACGATGTCTCTCATGGTAGAAAACCGTCAAACTTTCCACATGATTGATCGTGAGTTCGCCATATCTATTGGTTTATAGTACTTTTGTGGTTCTAACCAATAGGGCGAACTTCATGTAAGTCTTTTGTGGAACTTTGACTAAGGTCAAAGTGGTTCTTGACGGTACCTCTACCAAAAGCTTTGGAGTTCGCTCTATTGTTTGCACAATAAAGATTCTCCCACGCTTCTCGAGCTGTCATCGTATATATTAATCAACCTACAGCTTATGAAACACACGCAGCATTTTCCATCAGGCAGCCGTCATCGCTTCTAATAGCAATTTGGCTATACCTGCTTCTTTGTAAGAACTCCTAACTGTAGCTTATACAAGTTCAGCAGTAATAGGCTACGTTTTTGTTACACCACTGCAATAATGTGGTTACGAGTAACTATTGTTTGCATCGAAAGCCTTGCACGGCTTCTCTTTCCTGAACCTATATAGGTACTGGGTAAGGTGTACAATGTCATTACTTGCTGAAAAACTAATACTTTATGTAAATCCACGACTAAAGTAATCCGTTTTCCAGAGATAAAAAAATAGCGCTAACAAAAAAGGGGCGGGCCTGGTGGGAATGTTGCTCTTTACCACTAATAGCGGCCGGAATAAGACCGGCCGCCTCATTTATAAACAACGCAAAACAACACAATCATGAAGTTTATCTGTACATCATTGTTCTTAGTATGGGTCCTGCTATGTTCATTCTTTGCGACCGGTGCAAATCCCGGCGGGCAAGCTATGGCGGTCCTGAGATCTCTATCCTTCACCGAAAACCAAGGTCAAATCACCGATCAACACCAACAACCCCGTCCCGACATACACTACAAGTTATCGGCCGGTAAGGGCTTAAACGTTTTCCTGGGTACTGGTACGCTCCACTACGTATGGGCAAGGTCCGAGCAAAGCGGGTACAATACGCCAAAGAAGGCGCTATGGGGCACAGCTTCCGATTCTTCGGAAGCTCTTTTTCCAGCCTCCTAATGAACTGCTCAATACTCACCCTTTCAATGCAACCTTATGCGCTATATTTTACTAACTTTTTTCTGGATAGGCTTATATGGTGCCAATGCCCAAACCCTGCATGAGCGAACCTGGTTTTTCGGGCAGGGCCACAGCCTACAGTTCAACAACGGCGTAGCTCAACCCGGCGGCATACCTCCACCGGCTATAGCTAACCTGTATAACAACCGGGGCAATGGCACTAATCTATTCCAGGTAGCAGTATCCGATACATTGGGACAACTGCAGTTTTTTGTGCAGATCAAGGGCCATATCACCAATCCTCCCCGTATTAACTATATACAACAGGCTTTTAAAGTATTCGATGCCTTGGGCCGCCCCATGCCGGGCGGTATTATAGCCGCTGATGCCTACTACGGCGCCACCGACCATGTAGGTTGCCCTATAGTAGTACCCTGGCCCGGAAAAGCGGCTAAATACTTCCTGTTCTATGTACTGGAAGGCTCCCTGCGCTATAGCCTGGTCGATATGGCGCTCAATGGTGGCTATGGCGCTATTGTGCCTGCAGAAAAAGACCTTGTGCTTACCGGTTTCAGTAGCCTGTATGGCTACAAAATAACCAGCCTGGTTGCCTGCGATGGCCTTTGGCTTATAGCCAAATCGGCTACCGATACCCGGTACTATAGCTTTAAGATAGATGCGGCTGGTGTACGGAAAGAACCGATCATCAGCGATCCGGCCGGGGTAGGGGTGCTCGTGCATCGTGTGGTAACCGGGGCGCCGGGCGGCCTGCTGCGCGGTAGCCATAAAGGTATCCTGCTGGCGGCCGGCACCGCAGCCGGTATAGAGCTCTACGATATAGAGCCCTGTAGTGGCCGGGTACTGCATGCCCGGCTAATCGATACGATACCCGCCTACGGTCTCTGCTTTTCGCCCGATGATACCAAACTATACGCCTCCTATACCAAGCCCTCTGAGTGGGGCATGCCCTTCTACCAGGGCGAAGTGTACCAGTACGACCTGGGCCGGAGCGATACGGCGGCCATAAGGGCCTCCCGTACCCTGGTGATGCGCAATCCTATCTATGAGCTGATTGGTCCTTTTGGCCCGGTATACTTCAGCGGCCCAATGGGCGATCTGAAACTAGGTCCCAATGGTAAAATATATATATCAAAAAATAATGTTATAAGAGATACTAACCCCTGTAGCGTGTACTACCCCGGTATAGACTACAACCCAGTACCCCTGCCCGCTACCAACAATTGCCTGGTAGGTCAGTATATGCACATCATACACCAACCCAATGCTGTTGGCATGGCCTGCAGCCCCGAGCTGGATGCTGTAAAACTTAACGACCTGCACCTGGACCCGGGGCCGCTCTTGCAAAACGATATCCGTATCGCACCGCAATTCCTGCCCGATACCCTGAAGGGTAACCATCACCGGCTGAAAATATGCTTTGCCACCGAAACCCTGCTCAACATACCCCCGGGCGCCACCTGCTACCAATGGGATAACGGCGATACCACCGAACGCAGGCAGGTATCCCAACCGGGCAGCTACTGGCTGCAATACCGCCGGGGTTGCAACTACTATACCGATACCTACAGCCTGCAATTCATACCCTTACCCCAGGTGCCCGCAAGTCAATATGCCTGCCCGGGCCAGGGCCTTATAACCATCGACCAGCCGGAAGACAGCCGCGAAGCCTATACCTATACCCTAAGCAAACTACCCGGTGGGCCAGCGTATACGGCAACCAGTAGCAAAGGCCAAAAGTTTACAGGGCTGGATAGCGGGGCCTATAGCCTGCGCATACAATCGGGCGCATGTGATACCATACTACCCCTGCAACTCAACACATTTCCCAAGCCGGAACTGAACCTTCGGCCCCGGGATACCAGCCTGCGCTATGGCGATACCCTAAGCCTGCAAGCCGGGGGTGCTAACCGTTATACCTGGTGGCCCGGCTACAACATCAGTAGCCCCGATGGCGACAGCGTACAGGTATGGCCCCGTAAACCCACCGAATACCTGGTTGTGGGTTTAAACGCCTACGGCTGTACCGATACGGCCAGCATACGTATAGCTATAGACTATCAATTGCCCGGCCTGATACCCAATGCTTTTTCGCCCGATGGGGATGGATTAAACGATGTGTTCCGGGTAGAGGGTATAACCTTCCAGCAGATATTATACTTCAGGATATACAACCGCTATGGCGAAACCATCTACAGCGGAGCAGGCAACCACTCAGGTTGGGATGGCACCTTTAAGGGAAGAGGCTGTGATATAGGTACCTATTACTATATGGTGGAACTGCAATACCCCAACGGCCATAGAAAAGTGTATAAGGGCGATGTACTGCTGATCAGGTAAAGCGCTGTTAAGGCAAAAGTAAAAAGGCAAAACCAAAAAGCAACAAGAGATCGCTTCCTGGGAAGTGATACAGGAGATCGCTTCGCCCTTCTGCGGCGGGCTCGCGATGACGGTAAAGGACAAGAAAGAAAAAAACCAGCCGGGTGCACACGGGCATGGGTTCTATTTAATAACCAATTAAAAAAACAAAGAAAATGAAATGGATATCTATACTCCTGTCCCTCTGGGCAGCTATACCGCTATGTGCCAAAAACCTGGCGGCAAAACAACAGAACAGCCAAAAAGAATTGCTGTTTGTCGAAAACAAGGGCCAGATACGGGACCAATACCACCAGCCCCGGCCCGATATCCAGTACAGGATAGCTGCTACAGAGGGCCTAAACATTTTCCTGGGCAGGGGTACCCTCCACTATGTATGGGCAAAGACCATACCGGGGGCTGAGGCGGGATCATTATTAGCCGATGAGCCCAACCCTCAGGCTATACCGGCTGCGGCATTGTACCGGGTGGATGTAAGTCTGTTGGGCGCCAACCCACATGCCCGGGCAATAAGTGAAGACGCCCAAAACTACCGGGAGCATTACTTTCAACCCTGGATCAATACCGCGAACGCTAACAGCGGCGTTACCGCCCGGGCATACACTAAAATAACCTACAAAGAGGTGTATCCCCATATCGACTGGGTATTCTATACAAACGATAAAGGGCAATTAGAGCATGATTTCGTAATACGCCCCGGTGGTCGTGTACAAGATATACGCCTGCAATACAGCGGCGCCACCGCCCTGTACCTCAGGCCCGATGGCAGCCTGCATATGCAAAGTCCTATGGGCAGCATTACCGAAAAAGCGCCCTATAGCTACGATGAAAAAGGAAAAATGGTACCATCGCACTATGTGCTAGAGGGCAATACACTATCCTTCGGGATGGCGCCCTACAGCGGCAACCTTACCATTGACCCGGTATTGGAGTGGGGCAGCTATTTTGGTGGTGCCGGCAACGAAGAGGCCTTTGCCCTCGCTGCCGATAAGGATGGATATATCTATATGGCCGGCAGCACAGCCAGCACCGATAATATAGCTAGCACCGGTGCGCACCAAACCAGCTATGGCCTGGGTAACAGCGATGCCTATATCAGTAAATGGACGAAAGAGGGGGCGCTACTCTGGAGCAGCTACTATGGGGGCAGCAATATAGATGTAGCCAAAGGTCTGGGCTGCGACAGCCTGGGCCATATATACCTGGGGGGCTATACCAATAGCGCCGGCGGTATAGCCAGTCCCGGTAGCTTCCAGGAGCTAAAAAAAGGCACGGCCAATAGCTACGATGCCTTTGTGGTGCAATTCGATACCTCGGGACAAAGAAAATGGGCCAGCTATTTTGGCGGTACCAACAACGATGCCCAAACATCCTTTACCTTAACCAGCACGCCCTCTGGCCACGTCATACTGGCGGGCAACACCCAAAGCACCGGCCTGGCATCAGGCGCCGGGATACACCAATCCAGCCCGGGCGGCGGTATCGATGTATTCCTGGCCCAATATAATCCTGATGGCAACCTGCTATGGTGTACCTATTATGGCGGCACCGGAACGGAACAGGCCTATGGCCTGGCTGCCGATACGGCCGGAAACATATACCTTAGCGGCTGGACCCAAAGTACCGGTGCTATAGCCAGCCCCGGCAGCCATCAAAACACATTAAGTGGCGGCAGAGATGCCTACCTGGCCCAATTTACCCCCAATGGTCAAAGAACCTGGGCTACCTACTTCGGCGGCGTGGAAATCGATGAAGCCCGTTGTCTGGCGGTAAAAGGTAACCTGGTGGTTATTGGCGGCTATTCTTCCAGCAGCCAGGGTATAACCAAGGCCAACGCGCACCAGCCCAACCTATACAACCTGGCCGATGCCATGCTGGCTGGCTTTACTACCGAAGGTAACCAACTATGGGGTACCTACTACGGCGGTTCAGGTGTGGAAGACTGCATCCTGGGACTGGCCATAGATGATGCGGGCTACATCTACGCCTCCGGCAACGCTCATGCGGCCGACGGTATAGCCAGTAGCGATGGTCTGCAACCTGTATTTGGTGGCGCCTACGATTGCTTTTTGATAAAATTCAATCCCGAAGCCCAGCGGGTATGGGCTACCTACTATGGGGGCAGCAGCGCCGAGCAGCAAGGAATTATGACATTACATAAAACCGATATTTACCTGGCGGGCAAAACCTTTTCGGCGTCCGGTATAGCCACGGCCAACGGCCATCAAAACCTCCTGGCCGGTGGTAATGATGCCTTCCTGGTGCGTATACACGACTGTACACCACCGGGAACGCTATCTGCCCTTTCGGGACCGGAAGCATTATGCGCCGGCCAAACAGCCCTGTATAGCCTCGTGGCCGATAGCCTGGCCCAACAATATTTCTGGCAAATACCCGGTGGCGGGCAAGGTGCCAGCGATAGTAACAGCATAGCGCTGCAGGCAGGTACCGAAGGCGGCCAGCTCCAGGTTTACGCCCGTAGCGCCTGTGGCGGTCTTAGCGATACCCAAAGCCTGGACATAACCGTATGGCCGCTGCCCACACCGGAAATACAGGAAAACAATGGTGTGCTTACAGCTGCACAAACCTATACAGGCTACCAATGGTACCGGGACGGTGCAGAGATCGAGGGCGCCGATAGCGCTATACTACTGCCCACAACCAGTGGCTACTACAGCCTCGAAGTTACCGACGCGAACGGCTGTAGCGGTCAATCCGATTCTATTTGGGTAAAGGGCCTGTCTATCGACAACAGCTGGCCTGGCACTGGTTTGTCCCTGTATCCTAATCCTGTGCAGGCTATCTTGTACGTCCGGCCGGCTACGGCAGGTGTACTAACGGTAAACGACATCGCCGGCCGGACGGCTATGCAGCCTGTCCCGGTAAAGCCAGGCAGTCTGTCCATACCTGTGCAGGCACTACCTGCCGGTATATATATAGTGACTTTTGCTGGCGAAAAGGGGCATAGTTTGTTTAAAATAGTGAAACAGTAAAAGCGGAACAACAAAAAGAGCGAGCAGGTCCAATAAGGGACCTGCTCGCTCTTTTTGTTTCAGCTCAGGCATTTGTTCGGGCGTCGGCTCTCTGGGCATTCTGTACAGACCTTTCCTGTTTTAGCGTGACAATGGCATAGTGCAAAAGGGTTTAAAAACAGAAAACCGCCGGTGCCCACCGACGGCTTTCCTTTGCCACTATGCAGCAGCGCTACAATCTAGCGAATGCTGATTTTGCCCTGCCATAGCGTTTGCCCTGCATTGATCTGTACGGGGTACAAACCTTCTTTCCAACCGGATACCGGTATAGATACCGATTGCTGGCCCTTTTCTTTTATCGAAATGCTTCCCTGGTATAATACCCGGCCTGTTACCAATTCACGTACCATTATTTGTGCCGTACCTGTTTTTTCGGTTTCAAAGCTTAAGCGGGCTATATCTCCCGGCGGGTTGGGGTAAACCTGCAACGCAGAGATAGCTTTGTGCATAATCGGCGCCGACTGGCAATAGACCGCTTCTGCCGGACAAGCCGTTATATAGCTGAAATTATCAGCCGGTTGTATAGCGCCTCTTCTGACGGTGACGGAACCTTCAATAAAATCGATCTCGCTACTATTCCCCAGAGTAAAGGCCGGATTTTGACCACAGAAATCAGAGCAGATACTGGTATTGTAATCGGTAGCAAAGGAGCTAAACTGGTTGTCGGCTTGTCCGCAGGTAATGGCGCTGCCATCTATCCAATCGTCTATAGTACTGCCACAGCCGTTACCAAGCCACGTTGCGGCCCCTGGATTGTAGTCATAGTCAATAGCATTGTCCGTAAAGGATGTATAGTTGACTTTTACTCTTTGAATAGCTGTACTTGTATTATTAACGGACAATTGGTCTTCAATATACAAACCAGCCCCATTGTACCCGGCTACTAACGAGTTCTTCAGGTCCAGGCCTGCATTGTTGGTCAGATATATGCCATCCCGGAAATCGACATCGGGACTGCAACCGCAATACAAGGGTCCCAGGAAGCTGGATTGATCTACGGTAACCATACTCAGCGGTGTGGCCGTTGGTGTGTTGGGGTTATTCTCTAGCCATAGGCCATAGCTGCCTGATACCGATGTCCAGTCGCAATCTTTATGCATTGTCAGTACTTCGGTTAAAGAAGCCACGGCGCCAAAGCTGGTGTAAATGCCGCTTTGTGCCACATCCTGTACATATAAATTTTGCACAACCGGGTGCCCGCCTATAATGCCTAATCCGTTAGCTTCCGAATGGGTAATTTGTATATGCTCCAGTGTAGTGCCGGAGCCTACGCCCACCAGGCTCAATGCATTGGCCAGGTAATTGATAGCAGAGGAACCGTTGAGATAGTGAAATTGTACATATTCCAAACTGCCGGAGTTATGGTTATTGGCCGATCCGGTACTGTGGTTGTACGAGCAGGTTAAAGCCAGGGGGCTTTCATTGATCTCGGCTTGCCCTACAATAATCAGGCCGGCATTGGTTACCGGTGCTCTGAATCCTGGTGCTGTGGCGGCTGCCGTCATTATAATGGGCGACATAGGGGTGCCTACAGCATTAATTTGCCCATCGCTGAGTATCATAAGTATGCTGTTGTTTACAAACTGTATTACCGTGCCATCCTCTATAGTCAGTACCGCGTTATTCATTACCTGTACACAGCCGCTGATTTCGTAAAGGGTATCCTTGTCCAGGATACGGTTGGCTGTAATATTGCCGCTAAGTGTTACCACCGGGCTGCAGGGGGGCTGGGCTATAGCCAGCAGGCTGCCGGGAAGGCATAATATACCCATTAAAAAACTTTTCATAAAAAACGATTTAAAATTTTAGAAAAATAAATGGGGCATAAACGCAGGGCAGGCACCCGGTAGCTAAGGCGGATGGCTGCAACGGCGAATCCGTTGCAGTGGCGCTTCATCCCTTGTAGGGTAACGATAGCAGCAATGCGCCTTTATCCTGGGGTTAACAATACATACCATAGCAGTATACCTTTTTTTCGCTTTGTCGGATAATGCACCGGGCGGAGCTCGTTGCTATAATGACCCTGCAAAGATGCTTCAGCTCACATATTTATTTATCGGTATATCTGTTGTTTTTTAGCCTTGCTTGTTGGTATATCTGTTATTTTTTTTGTTGTTGCTCCCGGTATTGGCCCGGCGTTACCTGGTAAAACCTTTTGAAAGCATAAATAAAGGTACTGGCGTCTGCATAATTTAATTTCTCTGCAATGTTATCCAGGGTTTCGTCGGTTTCTTCCAGGTATACAGCCGCTTCCTGCATACGTATATCCAGTATATAGCTCCCCAACGACCTGCCTATATGCGCGTGGAAATCCTCGCGGATTTTACTTTGAGAGCAAAGTGCCCGTTTAGACAGTATAGGAATGGTGAGATTCCGGTGCAGGTTTTGTTTAATATAAGGTATCAATTCCTGGTCTATTTTGGGGTTTTTGCTTTGTAAGGCTTTCCTGTAGCCATGTAGCTCGCGTATATACAGGCCAAGTAGTTTCAATACCCATTGGGGTATAAAAATGATAAGCGGGCCAAACCGTTCTTCTGTATAATGCCAAAGCCGGCCGAGGCTGGCTTGCAGGCGGGCATTACTAATACCCCGGATGTGGGCGTAAACTTTGGGTGTATTGCTGCGCATATAGTGTTCCAGTCTGCCGGTATCGGGGTCCGATTCGGATAAAACGCTTAGCAGGGGACTGCTCAGGTCTATTTGCAGTAAATGATGATTGTTGCGAACCTTCAGGCGATAGTGACTTTCGCCGGGCACATAATATATATTATACGTTTGGGGTTCAAAGTCGACAGCCAGCTGGTCCAGTGTGCCCTCCGCCTTGCCAGCCAGGGTATAGTGCAGGCACACACGTGCGCCGTATTGCGCCAAATCGATATGGAAGGGGCCAGGTGATAATAAAAATACCTGGTAGCTTCTGATGCAAAAAGGAAGAGGCCCGTCCACCTTTAGCTTTTGTACTAAAATATAAGCATCCCGGCAGCAGTACCACTGTATTTCTGCCGAAGGCAACCAGCAAACATCCGGCGGAAGCTGAGGGGGTGGGGCGGCCTGCAGCGGCCCGTGCACAGGGTTTATATATATTTGCATAGCTATAAGTTTAGGTTTATGACAATCCTCTTCCAGGTTAGGAAAAGGGGATGCCAGGTGTATGAAATGCTACTTAAACTGTTTCGCTGCTATGCTACCCCTTTTGGGGACTGTAAAAATAGGGCAAAAATGTTATAAAATTATGATTTTGGTCATGTAGAACGATGATTGAAATTTGCGTTTGGGTATAAGCATACCAAAATATAGTGTTTAAGCGTTAATGCTTTACGCTTTTAGGATGATAGGTATGTATTTACCGGGTTGCTGCTTCCGTTCGCGACAAAAACGAAATTGCTTTACCCGGAAAACGGATAAAAGCAGCATGGAAACCCGGACGCTTGTGCCGGAGAGGATAGCTATAATGGTTCCGTATAAAAGGTGCTGAACAGCATTATTATTAACGCAATCCTAAATATCATGACCAGGAACCGAACTGCAGTAATTGTGCTGCAACAAATGTTGGCGGTGTTCGAAAAAATATATGAATGCCTGCAACCGGCTGCAGGGGATAAGGAAGATCTTACCCGGCCCGTAACGGAAATCAACCTTCGCAAGCTGTACGACAAGCAGGATGTGATGCAAATGTTGCGCATCAGTTCCCGCACTTTCGACCGGTACAAGCAGCTGGGCATAATCGAAACCATGCGCATAGGCAAGCGCGACTTTATTACTCCCGCTTCCCTCAGAAAAGCGCTATTGTTAAGCCAGCGCAAAGGCCGGTATTAATAGCCACACTATTAAAGGGCGCCGGTAAGACATGTCCCGGCGCTCTTTAACCAAGCCTTTTCATGGGCCTCTGGTCCTTCCATAATGAAATCGGCTTCTTACATGGCACCGGAGAAAACAGAAAGCCGCGATAGCGGAGTTGAGGGCCAGTTTGAGCGGAGAAGAAAAAGAAAGGCAACGTATCGCTTCCGAATTACACGATGGGATTCTGAGCAAACTGTCTTCGGTAAAAATGAACTTTGATATGCTGGCTCGAAAATGGCCAAACAATATAAATGAGGGTAATGCATTTGAAGAGGCTGTGCAGCAACCGGATCAAAGTATTGCAGAACTCCGTACTACCTCACATAATCTTCAGCCTTCTGTGTTAAACAATGCAGGCCTGGCTGCCGCTGTTGATACGTATTGTCAGCAAATAAGTCAGGCGTACTCATTCCGGATTCATTTCCTAATTTAACCCGATTTATAATACTGCTTATGTTTTTTAAACTATTATAACGAATACCTCGCGTTAATACCAAACACTTAGTGCCCGATGTCCCATACCGGGTACCTCATACTGCTTACTTGGCAGCTGGATATTGGATACTTATTACCCGATACCAGGTACATATACACCGTTTCGTGGTACTTCGACAAGGTATCGAAGTACTTCGACAACTTGTTGTACCCCTAGAGCACGCCAGACTACCCCCAGAGTATCTCATCGTAGCCCTAAGCTGTGTTGTTCTACTCCTAGGTTATGTTAGGCTACCTCTGGGCCGTGTTATGCTAGCCCTAGGTAAAGTCGTACTAGCCCTAGTTTATGTTGCTCTAGCCCTAATACAGCTTTTTCTACCCCTGATCGATCGTAGGCTAGCCCTTCCCTATGTTGTTCTACCCCTAGTGTATCATGCTCTAGAGGTACGATACGGCATTGTACCCCTAGAGTATCTTGGACTAGCCCTAGGGTAAGGTACATTACCCCTGCTACGGAACACAATATCCCTACGATGCGACACACTGCCCCCAGGCTAAGGCGCTCTACCCCTGCAATGTGACCGTCTACCCCTAGACTGAGTTGTGCTAGGGGTAGACTAAGTTTAGCTACCCCTAAGCTAAGGTGTTCTAGCTCTTCCCTATGTTGTTCTACCCCTAGTTCATCGCGTTCTGGGGCTAGAGCGCGGCACCGAAGTACCTCGACGACGCATCGAAGTACTACGAAATGCTCCGTATCGGCTTGCCGGGATCAAAAAATGATAACAAATTGTGTGCGATGTATTGCGGCTGGCTACTGCTGTCGCCCGGGTTGCCTGCATTATCGCGATGGGAACCGGAGCAGTCATACGCAATTTTTTTTGATGCTGCCCAGTGTGCAGGGCGGTGTATAAGGTAGCAGTCAAAAGGCAAGGTCAAAAACCGGTAACAAATTTAATTTGTTTGTGTGTGCTCTCGTTCCGCTCTTATAC